>JAFQVE010000226.1 GCA_017408185.1 Oscillospiraceae bacterium
CGTTTCTTACGGCTCACGGAATGCTCCACCTTCTCGGATATGACCACGAAAAGGGCGAGGAGGACGAAAAGCTTCACTTCTCACGTCAGGAAGAAATTCTTTCGGGGCTTGGTATCGGGAGATAAAGCAGGAAATGAATTTTCTGCAGATAAGAGATAAGGAATGATTGCACATATGAAGCAGGAGTTTAAAAAGCTTGGGAAGAGCTTTAAAGACGCGGCGCGCGGGCTCAAAACCGTAACACGGCACGAGCGCAATTTCAGAATACATATAGTTATGATGCTCTACGTCGTTTTCTTTTCGGTAATCGGATGCGCGGAAAAGGGTGATGTTGCGTGCTTTGTGCTTTGCTTTGGCATTATGCTTGCGGCAGAGCTTATAAACACGGCGCTCGAGCTTTTGTGCGATGAGGTTACGGAGCAGTACAGTGAAAGAATACGCGACGTAAAGGACATTGCGGCAGGAGCGGTGCTTGTGTCGGCAATTGCTTCGGCGGTTGTCGGACTGATTACGTTTTTAAGCCCTGCGGTGTTCGGCAGCGTTATGACGTGTTTTGCGGAGAACTTGTGGATATTAGCGGCGTTTATCCTGTCTCTTCCGCTTGCGGTTCTATTTATTTTCAGAAGAGGAAAGAAATGAAAAAAGGGAATATACATACAGTAGAGATAACCGCGTATACCTCTGAGGGCGCGGGAATTGCCCGCATAGATGGTATGGCAGTTTTTGTACCTCTTGCGCTTCGCGGTGAGGTGTGCGAAATAATGATACTTAAAGTTGAGAAAAGCTTTGCATACGCAAAGCTTATTCGCGTGATAGAGCCGTCGCCCGAGCGTAGGGAAAGTGCGTGTGAGTATTATCCGAAATGCGGCGGATGCACAATGTGGCATATGTCGTATGAGGAGGAGCTTCGCGTAAAGGAAGAACACGTGCGCTCGTGTATAGAGCGTATCTCAAAGGTTGACGCACCTGTGCTTCCGATAATCGGCGCGGACGGTGTGAAGAGATACCGTAATAAAGCGCAGTTTCCGGTGGGAAAAGATGCAACAAGCGGATTTTACCGCCCGAGAAGTCACGATATTGTCCCCTCGGAAAGCTGTCTTATCCAGAGTGAGGTCGCAGACAAAATCCGCGCCGCAGTCCATGAGTGGCAGAAAATGTGCAACATTTCGTCATACGATGAAAAGAGCGGGAAGGGAGTTCTTCGCCATATTTATGTGCGCAACGGAAAAGGCGGCGCATTGCTGTGCCTTGTTGTGACCGAAAAACCGGAAAATGCGGACAAGCTTATTGAAATAATAACGGAAAAATGCCCGGAAGTATGCGGAATAGTGCTGAATATCAATAAAGAGAAAACAAATGTTATTCTCGGAAATAAATATATAACGCTGTGGGGTGCATCTGCTCTTTCCGATGAGCTTTGCGGAAGCGCTTTTTCAATTTCACCTGCTGCGTTTTATCAGGTAAACCACGCGCAGACGGAAAGACTCTATGACATTGCAACATCGCTCGCACTCTCGAACGGCGCAAAGACTGCGCTTGACCTTTACTGCGGAATAGGAACCATAACGCTGAAGCTTGCAAAATCTATGGAGCGTGTAATAGGCGTTGAGGTAGTTCCGCAGGCGATAGAGGATGCAAAGAAAAATGCAGAGCTAAACGGAATAGGAAATGCAGAGTTTATCTGCGCGGATGCAGGTGAGGCGGCGCAGAGGCTTACCTCGCGAGGAGAAAAGCCGGATGCGATAGTGGTTGACCCTCCGCGCAAAGGTCTTTCACCAGAGGTTATAACAGAAATAAAGCGGATGAGTCCCGAGAACGTGGTGTACGTTTCCTGCGACCCTGCAACACTTGCGCGGGATCTGAAGATTTTTGAAGAAGATAAAAGCTATAAAGTAATTTCTGTCCAGCCGGTTGATATGTTTCCACGGACAAAACATTGTGAGTGCATCGTGCAACTACGTTGCAACGAGCACTCATCGATATAAATCTCTGTCGAGATTTTCTATATATCCTAAAGGATTCGATATGTGCTGACGCACTCGATATGTTTCCTTACGGAAACGAGATTTATATCATATCGAAACCGAGCAAAGCGAGGTTATATCGAATTTTGCGAAGCAAAATATATCGAACACGCAAAGCGTGTATATCGACAGAGGAGAAAAGATAATGGAACAGAAAAACTTATTAAGAGAGGACACCATAAATTTCGCAATAGAAATATCCGACATATGTGATAACATAAAAGGTTGTTCTGTATATGTAAATCAACTTTTAAGATGTTCTTCGTCAATTGGTGCAAATCTTCACGAAGCTAAATATGCGCAAAGCAGATTTTGTAAATAAATTGGAAATATCCTTAAAAGAAAGCTTTGAAACAGAGTACTGGTTAGAATTGCTGTTTCGTAAGAAGAAAATTGATGAAAGTACATACAGGAATCTAATAAACAGGTGTGGAACAATACGCAGAAAACTTATTGCATCGGTGACTACAGTTAAAAACAAGCAATGAATTGCTGTGTGGTA
>JAFQVE010000227.1 GCA_017408185.1 Oscillospiraceae bacterium
GTGCCCTCGATGAATCGGCAGTATATCCGGGAACGAAAAACTTTATTGTTGACCCGCTTTACAGCGCGGGCGGCGTTGAGTATGCGGAAATCGTACCCTGCGGTTGTTCTGTAACCGGTCGTCTTGCGGACACATTTTTAAACGTAGAGCGCAATTTGCCTGTTGTGATTGAAAATCGGCTCGGGCGCGGGGTTGCGACGCTTGCGGCAAGCGTGAACTACCCCGGGCACCCGTCCTTCCTCCCTCTTTACCGTGCGCTTATGCGTGAGTTTATAACGATGAGTGCGCGCGAGTGTGAAATCAAGGTTCTCGGAAGCGACAGGCTTCGCTGGTCCGTGTATGAGGGTGGAAAGATATATCTTCTTAATACGGATTATGATATGCCGATCACCGTAAAGGTTATCCGGAGCGGGAAAGAAGAGGATATTTCTCTTGCACCTCTTGAACTTAAGTGTATTGTATAGTATTGTTGTATTTTAGGTGTATTATTGCGTGAAAAGTTGTATTAAATAGTATTATAATATAAATAATGTTTAATACAAGGAGAGATTAAAAATGGCAAGGCTTACGCATAAAACTTTGGTTGAATCCGGATATAAGGGATTCATCCAGCCGGATGCACCGGAGCGCGTGCTTCAGTTCGGAGAGGGTAATTTTCTCCGTGCATTTGTCGATTATTTTTTTGATGTGCTTAATGAAAAAGAAGGCTTTAACGGCAAAATCGCAATGGTTCAGCCGATTGAGCGCGGTCTTTGCGATATGATAAATGAGCAGGAGGGACTTTACACCCTCTATCTCCGCGGCAGTGAAAACGGCGAGGCGGTAATGAAAAAGCGCGTAATCACAAGCGTTTCGCGTTGTATTGATCCGTACCGCGATTTTAATGTTTTTATGGACTGCGCAAAGAATCCGGATCTTAAATATATCGTATGTAACACAACAGAAGCAGGCATTGCATATTCCGATGCGGATAAGTTTGATGATAAACCGGCAAAGAGCTTCCCTGCTAAGCTCACAAGATTTATGTATGACCGCTTTGTAGCTTTTGAGGGAAAGCCCGGTACAGGCTTTGTAATACTCAGCTGTGAGCTTATCGACAACAACGGCCGTGAGCTTCTTAACTGCGTTGAAAAATACATAAAGCTCTGGGGCCTTTCGGATGAGTTTTTAAAATGGATTCGTGAAGAAAACATCTTCTGCTCAACTCTCGTTGACCGCATCGTAACAGGTTATCCGAGAACCGAGGCAGATAAATTCAACGCGGAGAACGGCTATGAGGACAACCTTTTAGACACGGGCGAGATTTTCGGCTTCTGGGTAATAGAAGGACCGGAAAAGCTTGCGGAAATGCTTCCGTTTGCAAAGGCAGGGCTTCCCGTCCTTGTAACCGATGACCATACACCGTACAAAAAGCGCAAGGTCCGCATCCTCAACGGCACACACACATCAATGACACCGGCATCAATGCTTGCAGGCGAGGAAATTGTGCGCGACTGCATGAAGGATAGCGTTATAGGTGCTTATGTAAATAAATTTATATATGAAGAGATTATTCCGATTCTTCCGCTTCCGGAGGCAGAGCTTCTTGAATTTGCCGGCGCAGTTGCCGATCGCTTTAAGAATCCGTACATTGATCACAGACTGACCGATATTTCCCTTAACTCTATCTCAAAATGGCGTGCAAGGGTTATGCCCTCGCTTCTTGAGTATACCGAAAAGTTCGGTCGTTTGCCTTCTCTTCTCTCGTTCTCGCTTGCGGCGCTTCTGCGCTTTTATAAAGGCGAAGAGCGCGACGGCGAGTTTTACGGCAAGGGTGAAAAGGAATATCTCATCCGTGATGATAAGGATGTCTGCCGCTATTTTGCAAGCCTTCCGTGGGCAGATACCGCGCTTGCTGTAAAGACAGCTCTTGCAAATGCTGATATGTGGGGACGTGACCTCAATGAGGTGGATGGTCTTGCAGAAAAGGTGTGCGCCTACATCAACGCCATTGATGAGGTCGGCGCGAAAGCTGTTATGGAGAGCCTTATATGAAATATGTAAGAATAAGTGCGGCGGATAACGTTGGCGTTGCGCTGTGCGATATAAAAAGCGGAGAGGTGTGCGACGGGGTAAAGCTTTTAAACGATATTCCGCGCGGACATAAGTTTTCGCTCTGCAACATCAAAAGCGGGCAGAATGTTATAAAATACGCATCTCCCATCGGTCACGCGGCGTGTGATATCGCAGCGGGCGAGCACGTTCACACCCATAACGTAAAATCCAACCTTGCAGGGCTTCTTGAGTATGAGTATAACCCCGTTGAGGCAAAGTCCGAAAAGCTTGAGGCGAAGACCTTTATGGGTTACCGCCGTAAGGATGGACGCGTTGGCATCCGCAATGAGATATGGATAATTCCGACGGTTGGATGCGTGAACTCAATCGGGGAGATTATCGCAAAAAAATCCGAGCCGCGAGGCTCGGTGGACGGAGTGTATGCCTTTACCCATCCTTACGGGTGTTCACAGCTCGGCGGCGACCACGAAATGACAAAGCGCGCACTCGCAGGGCTTGTCAACCATCCGAATGCCGCGGGCGTGCTTGTGCTTGCGCTCGGGTGCGAGAACAACACGGTAGAGCAAATGAAGGAAGCTATAGGCGGGTATGACGAAAAGCGAGTCCGTTTTCTCGTCGCTCAGGACGTGGAAGACGAAGTCGCTGAGGGTGTGCGTATAGTAGGTGAGCTTATTGATGCGGCAAAGGAGCTGCGCCGCGAAGAGATTCCGGCAAGCGAGCTTGTGATAGGTCTCAAGTGCGGCGGAAGCGACGGGCTTTCCGGCATTACGGCAAACCCGCTTGTAGGGAAATTTTCTGATATGCTTTGCGGTATGGGCGGTACGACAATCCTTACCGAAGTGCCGGAAATGTTCGGTGCGGAGACGATCCTTATGAACCGATGCCGCAACCGCGGGCTTTTTGAAAAAACGGTGAAGATGATAAACGATTTCAAAGGCTACTATATGCGGTACGGTGAAAAGATAGATGAAAACCCGTCACCCGGAAACAAGGCGGGCGGAATAACAACGCTTGAGGATAAGGCTCTCGGCTGCACACAAAAGGGAGGCCTTGGTGAGGTCTGCGGAGTTCTTGACTACGGTGAGCCCGTCTTGGTGAAAGGGCTTAATCTTCTCACCGCTCCGGGAAATGACCTTGTTGCATCTACTGCGCTTGCAGTATCGGGTGCGCATATTGTCCTTTTCACAACCGGACGCGGAACGCCGTTTGGCTGTCCCGTGCCTACAGTTAAGATATCCACAAACACTGCATTGTATGATAAAAAGCGTGCTTGGATAGATTTTGACGCCGGTGTGCTCGTCACAAACGGATTTGATATGAAAGCAACGGCAGAGGAGTTTTTCAGCTATATTCTTGCTGTTGCAGGCGGAGAGAAAACCGCCACAGAAAAACAGGATATCCGCGATATTGCGATATTCAAAGACGGCGTAACATTATAAGGCGAACATAATAAAGCAACATCCCTTCCGCGCAGCGGAAGGGATGTTGCTTCATTGTTATCAGTGTTTTTTGAAAAAATATCTTACCTTTTCCCAGAAAGATTCTTTATTTCGGGTGAAAACATTGGAAATTTCATAGCTTTCCTGCGCACTGAATCCGTTTACGCTTACTCCCTTTGATGAAACAGAAATCAAAGAGAACGAAACATCATCAGCTGCGGACATAGCCGAAAGGGTTATGTACGGAACGCCGTGAGAAATAAAGTGGGTAGGGGATGAACCGGCTCCCTGA
>JAFQVE010000228.1 GCA_017408185.1 Oscillospiraceae bacterium
GCAAAGCAGATTCGCGAATCACTTTAATTTTCGGGGGAAAGAATGATGAAAAAGCTTTCAATAGAAGAATATCGCAAGCGAATTGAAAACATAAACAGCGCCGAGCGTGATAACAGAAAATATTTCCGGCGTCACCGCATCCGGGATTATATGCCCGGTCAGGCTACATACAACCTCGGCGATTATCCGGCGCGATTTTCCATTTCTCCGACTGAATATGACTATGCTATGCTCAAGGACCTTGCGGAAAACGGGGTTGAGCTCATTCAGATTCACGAGGAATGGAACGACAGCATCCGCCACCTCGGTGCAGACAAGTTTACTTCTCACGACCCGGAGGGACTTCATAAGTTTGTTGATCTTTGTCACAGCTTCGGGATAAAAATCATTCCTTATGTTTCAACAGGGTATTTTTCAATACACGATCCCGATTTCACAGATGCTTTCGCAAGAGGCCCCTATGATACTGCCGGAGATCATTTCCACTACAGAAAATGCTGGGCAGGCAGTGCTGAATGGCGAAACTATGCGCTTCCTCGCACATTTGATATTCTGGATGAATACGGCTTTGACGGCATATATAACGACTGGGGTTATGACGGATGTAATATTGCCATCTTAAAAGCGCATGAAGCCGGAGTTGAGATTGACAAAAACGTTCCTCTTGATATGCCGTATGATCCTGAAATTGAGGATATGCTGAGCACTGTCTATTCTGAAGTCAAGCGCCGCGGCGGAGTGTATAAGCTCCACGCCGACAGGAACAACACCGCCCCCTGCAAGGACAAGGTTTATGATTATCTGTGGATAGGCGAATGTACATCAGACAGCGGAAACTACGGTATCGGCAAATCGTTTGAGCAATATATAGTTCCCTGCCAGCACTCGGAATTTTCCGACGAGGCAAATCCTGACTATTACTACGCAAAGGTTATTCCCTTTATGCAATTTCCTCTGCTTAAGCGTGGCAGACCTCTTCGGGGCAAGGGGCTTGAGGAAAACATAGAGTATATAGTTGACAGCATCGATCATCAGCATAAGCTGCGCATAAGGGACTATATGGAAAAGAACCCGAACGGTCCGTATGTTTACAGCCTCTGGTCTGCAATTCCCGATGATGTTACGGAATATTCACGCTGGTGCCGTTACCTTGCGCTCTACAAACCTATGGTAACGCAAAACAGTGTTGCATATATCGAGCTTCGCGAGTGTGGAGAAATCCTCTCTCCCATTCACGAAAACATTTTTGCATCAATGTTTGTAAACGAGGAAAAATATCTTGTAGTATCCAATTTGTCCGATAAGGATTACACCTTAGACCTGCGGGATGAATGGTCTGATCGTGTATCCGGAAAGAGCGGCAAAGCATTTCTGATAAAACAAAGGAATATCCTTTTCCTGATTAAAAAATAATTCTTGAATAACATATGCCGAAAAAGGAACGAGTGAACGAGGCAGAGAGTTTCCTTCGTGGTCGGGTGAGGTATTTGGTGAATACGGCAAAAGCTTTGCGTAAGAAATTTACAGACAAAAATATATTCACTGCAGAACTTTTAAACGGTTTCTTTAAATGTTATTTGAGATGATAAAATCACATTGTCAAACACCCGAAAAGCCCACAAATACATACAGCGCATAGGAAGAAACATTTCCTATGCGCTGATTTTTGTAATTTCACAAAAATCCCGATGCAAAGCTCTTTGCATCGGAAAAGGAGGAGCAAGCCAAAATGCTTGCTCCGACGTGGTGGAGACGACGCGTAACCCCTCCATTTCACGGAAATGGGGATGTGGGGATGGGATGAATTGAGAGTGTTTAAAGGGTTGGGTTCTTTCCGGGAACTACTTGCTCGATGGTTTCCGTTATTATCTTACCGTAATCACGAAGGTCTATATCCGCATGATTA
>JAFQVE010000229.1 GCA_017408185.1 Oscillospiraceae bacterium
AGCACACGCACTTGTTCCCTGAACATAAAGCGAGCAGATGCTATTGAGAGGTCTTAGCGGATCAGTCTCAACCGACACCTTCAAAAATCCTTCCTTTTCACCGCGGTTAAGCGCAAGAACACGGTGCCCTGCAAGCTTTTCAACCGGCTGACGGAACTCATAATACGTGGCGTATACACTGTCCTCTCCCTCTTTTGCCGCCTCTGCGATAACAATTCCGTGGAAACGGACGAGGTTTCTTACGCGTTTGCGAACTTCTGCATCATCGGACACGTTTTCCGCAATGATATCAGACGCACCTGCAAGTGCTGCATCCTCATTCTCAACGCCTTTTTCTGCATCTATATACTGCTTTGCCATCTCAAACGGGTCTGCAGATGTGGTCTGCGATGCCATAATTTCTTCTGCAAGCGGCTCCAGTCCCTTTTCACGGGCAACCGATGCGCGCGTTTTTCTTTTCGGGCGGAACGGACGGTAGATATCATCAATTTCCGAAAGAGTTTCTGCCTTATCGAGTGCGGCAGATATCTCTTCGGTGAGATTTCCTTGTGCTTCAATAAGCCCTCTCACCTCCTCACGGCGGGCATCAAGGTTTCGGAGATACTCAAGCCTGTCCGCGATCTGGCGTATTGTTTGGTCGTCCATCGTTCCGTGCATTTCTTTTCGGTAACGTGCAATAAAGGGAATTGTATTTCCTTCATCAAGTAACGCAATAATATTTTCCACATAATCCTCGCGGACAGAAAATGCCTCCGCGATAATCTGAGCATAAGCCATTTTTATTTTCTCCTCCGTAATAAAAGAAGGGTGCCCTATCAGGCCATCAGCCCGAACAGAACAACCCTCCCTGTATTTTTTAGCCTCTGTTTCTGAATATCTTTTCTATCATCTCAAACGGATCGTCATCCTTCTCTTCGGGAAGCGCTACCTGCTCCGGCTCTGTTTCCTTTGCATCTGTATCAAACTCAGCATAAGAGCTTGTGAACTTTGAGAACAGATTTGCGCCGTCATCCACGTTTGGTGCCGGAGCTTCCTTCTTCTCTTCCTTTACCGGAAGCGGAGTGGATTTACCCTCAAAGCCGGTTGCGATAACAGTAACGCGGATTTCGTCTTCAAGAGACGGGTCAAACGCCGCACCGAAGATGATGTTTGCATCCTCGTGAGCTGCTTCTCTTACCATCTCAGCCGCAATTTCAACCTCATCAAGACCGATATCAAGAGAGCCTGTGATGTTGATGATAACACCGTGAGCACCGTTGATTGAAGTTTCAAGAAGCGGGCTCTGAATAGCGATGCGTGCAGCCTCTGCTGCTTTATCCTTACCCGATGCACGGCCGACACCCATATGAGCATAGCCTGCATCCTTCATAATCTTCTTAACGTCAGCAAAGTCAAGGTTAACAAGACCGCCGCCGGAAATAAGCTCCGAAATGCTCTGGATCGCCTGGCGAAGAACATCGTCTGCAATTTCAAATGCATTGAGGAAGGTTATCTTCTGCTCTGAAACGCACTTCAATCGCTCGTTCGGGATAACGACAAGCGAGTCAACCTTAGCGCGGAGAGTTTCAATTCCCTCTTCTGCCTGAAGCATACGGCGCTTGCCTTCAAAGCCGAACGGCTTTGTAACAACACCGATTGTGAGAATTTCCATCTCCCTTGCAATTTCCGCAACGATAGGTGCCGCACCTGTTCCGGTGCCGCCTCCCATACCTGCTGTGATAAACACCATATCGGTGCCCTCAAGCATTTTCTTTATTGCTTCGCGGCTTTCCTCTGCCGCTTTCTTTCCGACCTCGGGATCTGAGCCTGCGCCGAGCCCCTTCGTCAGCTTTTCACCAAGCTGAACTCTGTAGGTTGCGCAGGATTTCTGAAGTGCCTGGCGGTCTGTGTTCATAACAATGAACTCAACTCCGCGAACACCCGAATTGATCATCTGATTAACGGCGTTACCCCCGCCGCCGCCTGCTCCTATAACTTTAATAGGTACAATGACATCTGTGCCGGTATCCAACTCGAAAGGCATATGTAAATCCTCCTTGAGATTATCTTTTGTGATTACTATTACATATTATATATTTTATATGTTTTTTGTCAAAAGGTCAATAGTAATAATCAAATTATTATAAATTTTTTTGATTTTTTATCGTTTCAGGAATTTTTTTCTTCCGGATTCTGCGTATCCTCCTCACCTTCCGCACCTGTATCCGACGCGGAATCTGTCGTTTCCTCGGGCTGATCCGTTTCTGCGTCTGCAACCGGTTTCTCGTTAACATCTTCCGAAGCCGGTGTCTCCTGCTTCTTTTCAGAAAGGTCAATTGAAGCATTTGGACGGAAGCGCGCCTCTTTGACCGCGCTAACGTTTATCGTTCCCTTGTCAAAATCGTTAAGCTGTCCGATCACCGCCCGAAGCATCTCTATCTTCTTGGCAAGCTCGCTTGCATCGCCTAAAACAATAAGGAACCTGTCACCGTAAACAAGATTTATATCATACAGCTTATCAATTTCAACGCGAGAGATACTCTCTGTCATTCCTGTATGGCGAAGTGATGTGAGCACCTCACGCAGAACCGGAAGCTGGTCCTGATTTTTCAGGATAAGCGGCGAGCCGGCAAAAGGAGTCATAACCTCACACCCCGATATTTTCGGCACCTTCACTTCTGCATCATGTGCAATCCGCTCAAGGATGTGGGCGTTGTTGTCTATCAACCAGCGGTTGCCGTCCGAAACCACATATGCCGCCGCAACGCGCTCGGTAATTTCAAACAAGAAGGTATCGGGAAGCTTTCTGCGAATTTTTATCTGTTCAATATACGGGTATTCCGAAAGGAGCTTTTCAGCAACCTCAAACTTATTTATCATAAACATATTATCGCCCGTTTTTATCCCCGAGCTTTCAACGATATCGGCAGCCGGGTACCGCACGCTTCCGCTTACCTGCACCTCCGCGACTTTCAGGAATACCGTTACCGATGCAACAATCGCCCCTATAACAATCAAAAACGTAAGCAACGACAGCACAAAGCTACCGTTTCTCTTTTTTCTTCTGCGCCGTCTTGCCGCCATTTTTCATCCTCTTCTCTTTCGTATATTTTCTCAACTGCGTTTTATATCCGCACCAAGACACGACATACTTTCTTCTATTCTTTCATATCCACGGTCAATGTGATGGATTTCACCGATTTCACTTCGACCTTCAGCCGCCATCGCCGCAACAACAAGTGCTGCACCGCCGCGGAGATCCGTTGCTTCAACAGAGCATCCGCAAAGCTTCGGAACACCGTACACGAGAGCGACTCTTCCCTCCGTCTTTATATCCGCACCAAGCCTGCAAAGTCCGCCTATATGCCGGTAGCGTCCGTCAAAAATGGTTTCTACAAACATACTTGTGCCCACACATTTTGTTGCAAGCGCCATAAGCGGAGGCTGGGCATCTGTCGGAAACCCCGGATACGGCATTGTTCTGATGCACCTGAAGGACGAAAGCCTTCCTGTACGGATTATATCCACAAAGTCACGTCCGACAGCAACATCGCACCCCACAGCATCAAGAACTGATGTCACAGTAGAAATATGCTCAGGCACAATGTTTTCCACACGCACATGCCCCCCGCACAGCGCGGCGGCACACATAAACGTCGCCGCACATATTCTGTCCGGTATCACGCAGTGTGACACGCTGCCGAGCTTTTTCTTTCCGTTTATTACAATCGTTGAGCTTCCCGCGCCGGAAACCTCAGCGCCCATTTTTACAAGAAAATTCTGCAGATCTTCAATTTCAGGCTCACGCGCGGCATTGAAAATGCGGGTTCTCCCCTCGCATGCGGTGGCGGCAAGCATTGTATTTTCCGTCGCACCGACGCTCGGAAACGAAAGAACAATATCGCGTCCTCTCATCCTGCGCGCCTCACAGCTTATCGCGCCTCCGTTTTCCCGGATATGCGCACCGAGGGATTTCAGAGCAGAAATATGCAGATCAATGGGACGTGCCCCCAGCTCACACCCACCGGGTGTAAACAGCGAAACTCTTCCGAGCCGCGCAAGCATTGCTCCCATAAATATCACGGATGAACGCATTTCGCGCATAAGCTCATCCGGTATTTCGTAATTTTTTGCATCCGTTGAATCGACAATAACAGTATTTCCCTCAAACGTCACCTTACAACCGATGCATCGGAGAATTTCAATCGCCGCATCAACATCACGCAATCTCGGGCAGTTATGTATTTCATTTATACCCGAATTGAGAATCGTTGCGGCAAGAATCGGAAGAACACTGTTTTTCGAACCGTGGACGGACACTTTCCCGTCAAGCATTCTTCCTCCGTTTACAATCAATGTGCCCATAACAAGAAAGCACCCTCCCACTTGTTTTCAACGTCGGCCGAACATTGTTTTCACAGTATTCTATGCAACGTTGCACAATTGGGTTACTTTTTGTTATTTTGCTATAATACGCATCATTTCTTCATAGATACGCTCAGTGCCGTCAAGTATGGCATTTTTCAGGAGATTTTCCGACATTCCCGATCTCTTCTCCGCATTTTCCAAAAGCTCTTTTGCCGTGTCATACAGCATCTGCGGAGTCGCATTTTTCTCTTCTATCACAACCGCACCGCCCGAAGCCGCAAGCTCGGATGCATTCTTAAACTGATGATTGTCGGTCACGTTCGGTGACGGCACAATTATCGCCGGCACCCCGCGTGCACTGACCTCCGAAAGCGTTCCCGCACCGCCGCGGCACATAACAACATCTGCCGCCGCAAGCACACGAGGCATATCATCAATATACTCACGCAAAGTTATAAAGCTTTGGTTTTGCAGATCAA
Organism: Oscillospiraceae bacterium; assembly: GCA_017408185.1. Next base: position 4,827 of record JAFQVE010000229.1, read on the forward strand.
TCCCCATTTCCCTTATTGCATCGGGCATCCACTCGTAACCGAACTTGCCCGTGGCGTGAATATGAAAAAAACCACCGGGATTCTCGCTTTCTATCCGAATTACCTGTGCAATCGCCTTATTCATTTCTCTCGCGCCGAGAGAGCCCCAGAAGCTTACAAGAAGAGGTTTTGTGACACCAAGCTCGCGCCGTGCCGTTTCTCTGTCATACATAAGAATATCACCGCGGACGGGATTTCCCACTACGGCACACGAAGCTCTTTCCGGAAGTTTCTTCCGGCTTGCCTCAAAATTGAGAAGCACTCGCGTAACGCGCTTTGCAAGCTTGCGCGTTGCCATTCCCGGATATGCATTTGATTCGTGAACAACGCTCGGTATTCCAAGCCGCGCAGCCGCAGAAAGCACAGGATAACACGCATATCCGCCTGTTCCCATAACTACATCCGGAGAGAACTCCTCTATGATTTTTTTCGCAGCGCGTTCTGCTGAAAAAATATGCTTTATCGCATCTATATTGGCAACAATACCGGATATTCCCTTTTTACGGGATATCGGTTTTGACTCTATCGTTTTTATATCAAACCCGGCCGCAGGCACCAGGCGTTCTTCCATACCACCGCTCACGCCTACAAAGAGAATTTCCGCACTTTTTTTCTTTTCCTTCACAAGCTTTGCAACAGCAAGCGCAGGGTTAATGTGTCCGCCCGTACCGCCGCACGCAAACATAAAGCGCATAAAGTTACCCTCCTATCCGGCTTTTTTTGCCGGAATATACCTTGAAACAGAAAGAACAATTCCCATCTCAATAAACAGCATCCAGAGTGCAGTGCCTCCGTATGAGAAGAACGGAAGTGCAGCACCGGTAACAGGAAGCACACCTGTTACAACGCCTATATTGAGAACCATCTGAAGTGCAACCATTGTTGTCACCCCTCCGGCAAGAAGGGAGCCGAATTTATCACGTGCGTGAAGCGCAATCCAGTAACCGCGGATTATGAGAAGTGCAAACAGTGTGAGAATCAGTATAGCACCTATAAAACCGAGTTCTTCACACACTATCGCAAAGATAAAGTCGTTATGCGCCTC
>JAFQVE010000230.1 GCA_017408185.1 Oscillospiraceae bacterium
ACATCCGCAAAGTTTTCTTCATTATCACTTGTGAGATCAAATGCGCGCACAAGGAGAAGCGCAAAGTCTGCGCGGGTGATGTTGCTTGCAGGTGAGAATGTTGTTTCAGATGTGCCCTTTATTATTCCATCTGCCGCGAGGGTGTTTATCGCGTCCACTGCCCATGTGTGATTAGCGAGGTCAGTGAATTGTGGTTTTTCCACCTCATCCGCCTCGCCTGCGCTCGGCACCTTCTCCTCAAGGAGAAGGCTTTCATCTTCATCAGTTTTGTCGGATGTGTTGGATTCATCGGTCTTGGTTTCGTCATCCGGCTTATCAGATGGTGTGGCACCGCCTCCACCGCCGCCTCCACTGCCGCCTGACGGTGTGGTGGTTCCCACTGACGGAGTTTCCTCTTTTGAAGATGATCCACCGGTGGTTGAACCGTAAACCGTAACAGTAAAGCGAACAGTGCTTGTCAGAATACCGTCATCTGCCGTTATCGCAACGTGATTATTTCCAACCTGCGACGCATCGGGTTTCCATGTTATGGTGCCTGTTTTCTGATTAATACTCATTCCACGCGGAAGCGTTGTTCCGACATAAGTAATATCTCGTCCGTGGTCGCTTGTTGCTGCTATCGGAATTGTAATTGAACTTCCCGCCGAAACCGTTTTGTCTGTAATCCGCTCAATGGACGGAGCGGAGGTCGTATGTGCACTTAGCGAAATGCGTGCCGGCTGCCCTTCTTCAATATTGTAATAATAACCTTTTGAAGTATCAAACGAATCAACAAAGCTACGAATAAAGGTTACATCGCCTACACCAAGCTTCAACGTGTTACCGGAAACGTCCGCACTCGTGATAATATATGCACCATTCTGCTGACCGTCATTTGCAACATTCAGCAATCTTCCGACGAGGTTTACATTTTCCGGAAGCTCACTATCAAGCTGAAGCTCAACAAAATTTTCAAACGCCAGTTCTTTTGTAAAACCGGTAACTTTTCCGCTTACAGCTGCCGTCGCTTCAGTATTACCAACCTTCGTGCCGTCGAGGAGATAGCTTCTTACGTAGTTATCTGCATCGTTCTCAGTTACGGTATAAACGCCTATAAAGCCCGAAAAATCAAACAAGTCATCAATACGGTAGATCTCTGTGCTATCCGTTGCGTAAACAACATAGTCCACACGACCGTTATTAAGAGTTACTCGAACTGCGGCAACGCCATCGCTTTCCTTCACCGGATTTCCGTTTTTAGTAACCGGAACACGTTCAAGACTCTTGATATTGCTTTGTCCGACATACGGCTCGAGAACCGTAGTAAAGAGCGTATTGAGATTCTTTCCGCTTCTGCGGGCAAGAACATATCTGAACGGAGTTTCAGGATTTGTACCGTACTGCGGACCGTAGCCATCGGCAAGTGCGATTTCCGAAAGATTGAAATCATTAAGCATTGTCATACGCAGATGCCAATCCTGCTCGGTTACCTGCACCTTCGTCACCTTTTCAACGTCAAAATCCATCCAGAAGCTTCCGGTTCCCGGATTTGCGGCGCGATCAACATTATCAAGCCAGTTGTATCCCGAATCGGACTTTTCGGAATAAGCAACATCACCGTAAGGAACATCAGCACCGGCATAGGTTCCGATAGGCTGATGCACGGTCTTGATTTTATCATCAAGCTCTGCCTCAAAGGCACGCGAATGGAAGCTGTAAACATGCTCATCACCGCCGATTATGCGGAAAAAGTCTATTCCATAAGAGACCGTGTCGTCGACATCAACGGAGACGATCGTTCTCCGGTACGTATCTACATACTTTCCGTAAACGTCCGGCATATCGATATCCATTACTTTTATCTCGCCTGAGTCATCAAAGTGGAGCGGATTTCCTGCGTAATCCGTTCTTCTCTGACGGTCATCATTTACAACAACGGTATTGTGAGATACAGTGCCGGCTATCCATTCGGTTCTGACGTGGTTACTCTTACCACCTGTTACTGCGGGATATCCAAGATCGGATGCCATATCTATGCCAAAGGCATCCATACCGAGATTTAAGCCATCATAATGATGATGCGAGGTGTTTCCTCCGCCGAAGTAGATGAAGAAATCACGTGTTGTATTGTCAATATTGGACGGCAACGTTTCACCGGTAAAGTTTATACCGTCACGAAGTGCCGCAAAGCCGAAGCCTGTGTGAATTGAGCTTTGGGACAGATCGTACTCACCATATTCTTTTACGACATCTTCAATGCTTTTCTTAATGCTTTCAGGGTTCTTTGTGAAAATATCATAATGCAGCTCATCCGTCGTATTTCCGTTCCCGAGGTAAATCGCCTGAGATAAAAGAATGCGTTTTTCCTGCTTGAATTCTTCCGATGCGTTCCATTTATCCACAGCATCAAGCGCTGCAATAAACAAATCCTTTGTGAATGCAAAGCCTGCCGAGAGTGCACCGCCGCCATCACCGAGGTTTGCCTGCCGCTTTGACGGCAAGGCTGTGATAGTGTCAAGCTGGAGCATCTTGATATACTTCGGATTTGCCAAAAGGTCATCTTCAAGCTCAACATCCTCATATTCACCGAGGGTCTGTGCCATTCCGAGAAGGTTTTCAGGCCATATTCTGCAGTAACCCAGAGACGACTCATTTCCGACTCCGTCACGGTCAACTATGTTTATAATCTGTGCCATTACGTTGCCACCTGTACATACACCGTCGTCGGTTTCACCCGGAGCCATTATAAAGTCGATAATTTCCTGGGTATACGGCTGGGTATCGAGGATAACTGCTGCTTTTGCCATTGTATTCTGCTTAAAGCCAAAGTTACCTGCAATCTGCATCTTTTTAACAGCAGGAAGAATTTCCTTAAGTATTCCCGATTCTACATTTTGCCTGAGCGTTTCGGGAGTGATAACAGGTTCGCCGTTTTCGTTTTCCACAAACTTATCGGCAAGGCGGTCATACTTATCAAATCGTTCTTCCTCGCTATTTGCAAGCTCATATAAATCAAGCTTTTTTGCCTTATCGTTCAGGTAGCTTACAACCTGCGGGTCATCATAGAGGTCAAAGAACGCATCGTAAGACATTGCAAACACCTCGGCAAACTCAGTTGCCTCCCAGATGTTACCTATAATTTTACCCATACCAGAGCCGCCGGTGTTCTGGTATGTTACAATTCCCAGTTCTTCGTCCTGTCCACACTCGGAAAGGTCGAATGCGGGGTAATAGTCCGCTATTCTGTCGAGCAGAATAATTCCGGCACGTCCGTACTTTTCATCGCCGGTGTAAAGATATGCATCCCGGAAGCTCTGCAGAGCTGTATGTACAACTGCCTTTGAGCCCGTTCCTGTAAGCTCCTTCCACAGCGCAGCATGTGCAAAGGTTGAAATGTAGGAGTGAACCTCGGGAACTCCGTTATCATAGAAATATCTCGTTCCGTCAGGCTTTTTCGGCATATATCCGAGACCGTCGTCAACACCCCAGCCTTCAACAGTCTCACCCGGGCGAAGACCCTTTCCGGCATTGATCGTGACATTAACACCGGGCTTTCCTCCGTTTGCTACCGTTACCTGATCGCCTATTTCCGGATAGAGGACGTTTTTGAGGTAATCCACCTTACCGCCGCTCTCTGCCTTTACCTTTTCATTAAGCTCATGTGCAAGCTCAACATCGTAAATACCGTGATTGTTTTCCGTTACAAGCTCATAAAGGCTTTCAAAGTCGTTTGACGGGAAAAGGCGCTTACAATCCGGACACTGAATTTTCCACGGTCTGTTCAGTGCATCTGCAACCCACGGATATTTGGAGTAGCTGTAAATATATTCTCCGCAATAACGGCAGTAGAACATATCCGGGTCGTCAAAGAAGCCGACAAGATATCCACGCGGAATATCCGGCGAATGGATATAGTTATAAATCACTTCAAGATTTGGCAAATACTTATCAGCAAGCGCTACCGCCGCTTTCTTTTCTTCCTTCGCCCAAGAATACTTTGTGATATTCTCAAGCGCTGCTTCTATTTTATTATCGGTATAATAGGTCGATTTTATCTTGCCGTGGCGGACGGAGACATTAAGACTTCCGCTCAGAGTGATACCGTCAAGGGTGAGCGTTGCACTCAATGTTGCCGAGCCTTGACCGTGCGGAGTTATATATCCGTTTTCATCAACGGTAACAACGCTTTCGTCCGAGCTATGATATAGGATTTCCGTTCCGGCAGGAATAACCATCTCATCGCCGAGGTTATCAAGTGCCTTGACCGTACTTTGGCTGCCCTCGCCGTTCGGCGCCATAACGGTTTTGTCAGCAGAGAGCAAAACAGTTGTAAAGCCTTTTGGCGTTACAGTTATATCGACATACGGGGCGAAGGTATAATCTCCATAGGTTACATTAGCGGTGATGCGCGCCGTTCCCTCTCCCACAGCCTCAAGACCACCGTCATCGGTTACTTTTACAACCGATGGTTTATCACTTGTAAGAGTATATTTTTTAGCATCGTTCACAACAAAATCAAAGTCAAGCCCGAAAACATAATCATGCCCCTGTGACATCTTCGCCGTTACAGACGGAGACAACACTGTTCCGAGCGGAACGGTTGTTGCTCCCACATCAAGCGTTGCAGACTGCGGCACCGGTGCTTCCTCTCCGATGTAATCAAGCGTTATACGCACGGGATAGAGATACGATTCACTTCCTGCACGGAGGGTGAATGTATTAAGCCCCTTTTTCAGGTATACGGGATTTAATTTTGCCGTGAAGTTTGAGTTACTGTCATCATCCGGAGCTTTGAAGGAGCATTCTCCCAGATATTCGTCATTCATATAAATAATCGCATTTGTTCCGAGAGCCTTTCTTGCTCCGACGAAGGTTATGTTGTACCAACCGGCGTAATCTGCCAGCAAATCAAGAGCGAGATCACCTTCTATATTATACGCCCCCTGCGAACGGAACTGGATTGCATATGCAAGGAAGCGCAGCTTTCCGAAAACGCCGCTCTCTCCTTCGGCAATTCGCGTCGGAGATGTTTTTTCACGATTCACCTGCCAGCCAAACTTTTCAACAGTTGCGTTGAGGATAGATGTATTGGATGTATGGATAAGGAAGTCAAATATTTTACGCTTTGCCTGCCCCTGAACAACCTTTACGGTATGCTCACACGTCACGTTTGCCCCGTCCGGGTCAACTGTTAGAACAACAACTGCCTCACCCTCAGCGAGACCTTCAACAGTTCCGTCCGGCGTTATAGTGAGAATCGCGTTATCTTCCGGATTTTTCAGTGCAAAGGAATAGTTCCACTGCGTCATATCTGCGTTTGCTCCGCTTTCGTGCTTAGCACCCGGCGTGAGCTTTGAGGTAAAGCCAATATCTACCTTTTCTGCACCTTCGATATACGCCGAAGCAAGCGGAGTGCCATCCGTTACGGTCACTATAACAGACGATTTTGCCGTATAAGCTCCAAGACTTGCGTATACAAAAATCTCTGCTGTTCCCGGATTGTTTGCTGTAATCACACCATTCTGAGAAACGGATGCAACATTAGAATTCTTGCTTTCATAATAAAGCGTCAATCCTTCATCTGTGCGCTTTGAACGGTCGGTGTTGTAATAATCAATTTCTATTTCCGTTGTATCTCCGGTTGAAAGCTCGGTATCCGCAGAAAGCTCAATACTTTCAAATTTCACCTCAAGCCCCTCGAGGTGAACGGGAATAACACCGCGACGTGTTACACCGCCAAGGGTTATATCCGCATAAATCTCACAGTCGCCGTCGGACACTGCGGTGATTACGCCCTTCTCATCAACCTTTGCAACAACGGGGTCAGATGTTGAATATTCAACCGCAATTTCGGTTCCGACGTTTCCGACTGTAATCTGCGAGCCTGTATTTGATACCGGATAAGCTGTGGTTGAAAACGTATCATACGTTTTTGCATTTTCAAAGCTTCCGGTCATCCCGAATTCCACACACTCAAATGCAACCTCACGCAGGGCAAGATGAGAGACAAAGAAATCATAGCCCACGGGGTTATCCGCCTTTGCCTGAAGCTTGCTTCTTGCGACTACCGGCTCTTCCCAGTTTGCATAGAAAGGCCCTACCGTGAAGGACGTCCACGGAAAATCTCCCGTTGCATCTTTAAATGGGTATTGGTCAATCTTATCTTTTTCGATCTCCGCACCGTCAGATACCTTGTAAATCTGCTGTCTTATCTGAATTTCAGGTATCGTAAGCGCATTTTCGAGCTTAACAAAGCCTGTGTATTCATAAATCTTTCCGTTTTCAAGCTCCGTTGCATTAGAGGGAGCTGTTCCGTTTTCTATTCTGAAAACCCTTAGGGTCTTCCCGGTTGTTGACTGCATCGTATTGTCAACAGTTGCTTTTATAACACTTGTACGGCGGTTTGTGATGTCCGAAGCTACGTTTTTGAAATACATATATTTATAAATATCGTCATCCGTATTCTGTGCCGCAGACCAGATTGTTTCTGCTTTGCTTGCCGCACCATCAGGATTTCCCGATATATAGACATTTCCCTCAAAATCACCGTGGCGGACGCCGGCGAGCGTGAAGAGGTTTTCGCCCACAACAGATGCGGTAAGCGTTGTGCTGACAGACACTCCGTTCAACTCTGCCGTTACGGTGATATCAGCTTTTCCCAGTTCAAGCCCGGTGAAGATTCCGTCATCTTCCTCAACAGCCGTATACTTAACAAGCTTACCATCAACATATCTTTCGCTTTTTGCAATCTCATAGGTATATTCAATGCCGTCACCGAGCTCGTTTCCGTTTCCGTCGGTGATTTTAAGCGGCGACGGCGTACCAAGCTCTATTCCTCCGAGCGGGAATTCAGCTTTTATCTCCGCCGGAAGCGAGGTTTGGGCAAAGCGCGAGGTGACGTTTAACTCAACCGTATCAGAAACGGCTGCAATATCATCTTTTACTGTTACGGTTATTTTTGCTTTTCCGGGACGCTTTGCGTAGATTTCGCCGGTTTCGGGATTTACATAAGCGACGCTTTCGCCGTCTTTATCCACAGAATATGTTATTTCTGCGTGGTCAAACGCACAAGGGACTCCTTGTTCATCAAACACTTCAACCGAAGGATAGGCATATGCACCCGTTTTTATATCGTTTTCGGAAAGAGCAAGCTTTGCACTGCCAAAGCCGAACACAGGCGTAAGGCTGATTTCGGAGAGCAGAAGCCTTGCATTATCATTTTCTTCTTCTTTGCTCTTTTCATTCGGAACAAAGAGGAAAACGTATTCACCCTTTTCCAAGGTTACAAGCTCTTTTGCAAGATATGAATTTGCCGAGCAATCATAGACTCCGAGGTAATTCTTATCGGTGATAAGGTCTTCAACATCACCGGGACCGTAAAAACTCTTGGCAGACTTTGCAAGATAAACATCCGTAACACCTTTTTTACCCGTGGTGCCTTGTATCGCAACATTGAAGCGCCCTGCATTGGGGACAAATATCCTCAACGCAAGATACGGACGAGTAGTTTCGGCATTGCCGGTAAAGCCATTGTTATAGAAGGTTTCTCCGGTGCCTGACGTGTTTCCGTTTTGAAAGTCGATGCGAGTGAATGTATCGGTGACGCGGCTGCTCGAGCGATGAGCCTCAAGCTTAGTATAGTCGATACTCCACGGGGCGTTGTCATCCGAGAACACCATAGTTTTCTTTCCTGCTGAATTTTCGGCATTCCAGCCGATATTCCCCTCAAACGCATTACGTGAAATTTTCGATCCGTCGTAAACAGACGAATCAAGCAGTTCTTTATCAAACGCGCCGAGAGTGAGGTTGTATTTAACGACTTTTGTTTTGTCAATGGTGTAAGACGTGTAATCCTGTTCGGGTGTTTCCGGTTCATCCTCGGAAAGGCTTACAAAGGTAAAGGATGTAAGATTCAATTCATCTATGGCTTCCTGACGGATTACAAGAACGTATTCATCCTTTGCCGGGTCAACAGCAACATTTTCAAAGGTCACCGTGTCGGCAGCAAAGGTTTTGGTGGCAAGCTTATTTCCGTCCGTCATATAAGCAGCGGCATTATCTTGTCCGCTAACATAAGGAGCAAGCCAGATGGTATAATTCTTTGTACCCTTCGCAATAGCAAACTGCAGATTATAAACAGTTTCCGTAAGCTCGCTTGTATCAAGCTTCAGTGCAAACCAACGTCCGTCAGAAAAAACAACATTTGTTTGATTTGTTTTGAAACGGAGAAATTTGTCACGTACACGCAAAAGACGCGATGTAGC
>JAFQVE010000231.1 GCA_017408185.1 Oscillospiraceae bacterium
CTCTCCGGCTCAAACACGATTGTTCTTATAGTTTCAATGGTGCTCGGCACGATAATCGGAACATTTCTTGATATTGACGGAAAGATAAACGCCGTCGGGCAATTCTTTGAACGGAAATTCCGACGTGATAGTGAAAAGGTTTCCGTTGCCGAAGGGTTTATGACCGGTAGCCTGCTCTTCTGCGTGGGCGCAATGACTATCGTCGGTTCTCTCAACTCCGGTCTTTCCGGTGACCACACGCTGATTTTCACAAAATCCGTACTCGATCTCATATCCTCGTGTATGCTTGCAAGCTCACTCGGCATCGGCGTTATGCTTGCCGCAATCTTTGTTTTTCTCTTTCAGGGTGCGCTCGTTCTCGGTGCAGGTCTTCTTCAGGGCGTTCTTACCGATGCGGCTCTTATTTCTGAGATAACGTGCGCCGGAAGCGTGATTATAGTCGGACTCGGACTTAACATTCTCGGCATTTCCAAAATCAAGGTTGCGGATATGCTCCCCGCTCCGTTTCTCGTCCCGCTGATATACTTTTTGTTTAACTTAATTCCGATAGCCATTTAAAATAATAAGAAAACGGAGATGTAGAAAGTCACTGACCTTTTACATCTCCGGCTTTTATTCCTCAATATTTATGTTATATTCCTTCACACCGCCGTGCGAACCGAAAACCTTCCAGCTTCCCGCCCCGAGGCGTTGCAGTATCGCGCGGCGTTCCTCCGCGCAAAGCTTCGGGTCAGTGTCCACAGACGTCATAAGAATAGGCGCGTATGTGTTATATTGCTTCTGCTCCGGCGTCATTCCCTTGATATTTACATATATATCTCCGGTAAACGCAATGTGATGAGCATAGTCGATAAGCACCGTCTCGCCCGGGAGATGCCCGCCCTTTCCTTCATACACCTCAAAGCTTAAATCGCCAAACTCGAAATTCCCCGTTTGGCGCAGAAGTGATTTTTGCGCATTCTCCGATTTCCACGGCGAGATAATCTTATCGGGATTTATGAACTTGTGCGAGGTTAAAATTCTGCACGTTCTTACATACGGCTTGTGAAGCGGGTTTTCTTCGCGGAAGCCGTCGCGCCCTTCATATTCAAGAGCGAGGCATTCGCGCGTTTTTTCGCTTGCATAAATCTTATCAAACTCCGATGCAAGACCGCAGTGGTCAACATCGGCGTGAGTGAGAAACAGCACCTTGTCAAGGCTGTCATAATCAGGCATCAGGCGGTGCAAAAGCTCCAGCATCTCCTTTCGGTAGCACGCATATCCGCTGTCAACAAAAAGAGCCTTGCTTCCGTTTCGTATTATCGCCGTATTACTCCCACACGGCGGCTCAATAAGCAAAAGATACGTATTATCCGTAAGCTCATGGCGGCTTATGCGCGGGTTAAACGCCTCTCCGCGGCATTCGCTAAGAAGCTTTGCAAACTTTCCTATGCTGTCAAAGGTACGGAATGGGGAAAGCCCCTTTTCATCGAGCGTCTGCATCGCAAGGTTTGCATTTACCAAAAGCTCGTTTTTATCCTCCCCTGAAAGGTTCATCCCCTCGGCAAGGCTTGAAACAAATGAGTTGTAAAAAATGCTGTTGTCAAACACCTTTTCTGCCGGGTTATAGTCAATTACGCGCACATCGCAAAGCTCCTCAGCACGCGAGAGAAACTCGGCAATTTTTTCCGAGCCGTCAACGAAAAGCCCCATCTTAAACAGCTGATAATCCGTACCGTTTTCCTGTGAGCTGATGTATGAAATATTAAATTCAAACTCATCTATTAGTGCCAGAACATCCGTAACGCTGCCCGGTACATCGCGCAGGCGGAATTCAAGCAGAACAACGCTTTTTTCATCGGTTATATTGCGGAGATATCCTATCTCACGAAGCTTAAGCTCTGCCTGCTCAAGCTGCTCACGCTTTCCTTCGGCATCAATAAAAAGCGTGTGTGAATCAACCGCCTTGTTGTAGCTTACGCGGGTTATATTAACGCCGAGAGATGCAAAAAGACGGCTTGCCTTTAAAAATGCGCCGATATGATTCGGCATTGTTGTGACATA
>JAFQVE010000232.1 GCA_017408185.1 Oscillospiraceae bacterium
ACGGGATGCCTCAATATCACTCCGGTTAATGCAAACGGACAGTGGCTCTCGCTAACACTTGATAACATCTCCGCGGGCACATATGACATCTAGATTGGCGATGCAACACATTTAAACGGCGGTATCGGCGATATCTACCTTGCTCCGGCAACGGTTGCCGAAAGTGCAAGAACAAATGCTGAGTATAAAATCGGCACGATTGATTACTTTGAAGCAGGTGCGTCTTTCAAGGTCGGCAACACTGCAAAGCTTTTGAAGACAACGTTCAACGCTTCGGGTGATTATGTCATCACGTTCAAGCACACAGGCAAGAAGAACGCCTCAGCAGGCGGATATCTTATGAACCCGACAAAACTTCTTCTTACAGAGACAACGCCTGATGAAGCTTCGGGAAGCACAGTTTCCGATACATTCGCAAACGTTTCAGTTCTTGCAGAGAACGGTGGAACTGTTTCGGCAGAAGGATATAACACTGTTGACGAAGTTAAAATCGGAACAGCAATCAAAGCAACTGCAACTCCGAACGAGGGATACACCTTTGCATACTGGAGAAATGCGGCAGGCAAACATCTCTCTTCAAGTGCAACAGAGACATTTGTAATCAACACCAACACGGCTGTCATCGCAGTGTTTGATAAGATTGCAAATCCTGATGATACGGAAGCTCCTGTTTACTTCTACAACGAGAACGGAAGTCTTCTTGACAGCAAGAAGGTTGCAAAAGGAACGAGCTTTGCAGATGCAAAGATAGAGAATCCGACACTTACGGGATATGCTTTTGATAAGTGGAGTGTTGCAGATGATACTATAATCAACACTCTTACACGCGCCGTGGCTCTTTATAAGGAGTCGGATGCGACTTATACAGTTAAGGTTGGTGACTCGGTTGTTGCGAGTGACAAAAAATACGAAGAATTCGTAACCGTAACATCAAATAACAACAACTTCTCGTATTGGATGATTGGCGAAAACATCGTAAGCTACGACAAGAGCTTTACGTTCCGAGTTTACGGCAATGTCGTTCTCACAGAGGTTTGCGAAGGTGCAAAAAAAGCACAGCCGACAGTTGCACTTGATGTAATCGGTGATAACTATTTCATCGGATATACAGTTCCTGCAGGATACACAAAAATAGAAGCAGGTATCATTTTTGGTGACGGGTTTACACCGACCGTCGCAAGCTTCCATTCAAAAGCTTCGGAGAAAACGGGAAGCGGACAGTTTACCGCAAAGTCATCGGGAGATGGAGAAACGATTGCCCGCGGATATCTCATTTTCAAAAACACTGATGGAAGCATCCGTGTTATATATGCAGATTAAATAGAGTTTTTAATGCAAGCCGAGAGGAAATTTTCTCTCGGCTCAACCCCTAAAAGGAGGATGTAACATGAAAAGAATATTATCGATTCTTCTGGCTGTGTGTATGCTTATCGGTATGTTCCCTGCAATCAATGCCGTGGCTACGGATTATGTTACATACACATACGACTTCAGAAGTACCGCAACAGGCGGCGTTGTCGGCGTTCCGACGATTGATTCATACGACAAGACAACATCGCAAGGTAAATGGATGTATTACGGTATGAGCGATGACCTTGCCACACTTTATCAGGGAAGCTACGGCTATAACAGAACTATGACCTACGGCTTTCAGGTTCAGGCAACGGCTGTCGGTATGTACACTCAGGTGAAGCTCAATGTTCCGAAAAGCGGAGCATACATCCCGACACTTACTTATTTCAACAACAATGCCGCATCAATTGACGTTGAAGTTTTCCTTGCACCGGTCTCTGCAGCTGACAAGTTTGCGGCGGAATATAAGCTCGGAAATGTCAATCAGCGTGGGGCTGCGGCAAATAATGAAGGAACAGTTTCTTTTAATGCCATAACAACAACAGAAACGGAATATGTCCTTTCCTTCAGAATCGGAACACACGTCGGAAACATCGCTCCTGCGCAGTTCGAACTCAAGGAAACCGATGCTCCGAAGAAGAATATTTCCTATACGTTCGATATGTCGGTCACTGGCAATGCGGTTGTGCAGATGCCGACACTTACGGACTATGACATCGCAGGCGGACGAAACTGGAAAAACTATGCAACGGACATCGGTGGAGACAAACGTTCCCTCGGCGAGTGCATAAACCTTGTCCCGTCGGCTTACGGTCAATATCAGTCACTTACTCTTGCGGAAATTCCTGCAGGAACATATGAAATCAGCTATGAATATGCAACCCGAACGGACGGCGGAACAGGAAACGTCTATCTTGCACCTGCAAGCGATGCTTCCAATTTTATGGCAGAGAAATATCTTCTCGGGCTCGTCGATTATTATTCCGCATCAAACACAACCGCTGCCGCTCCCAAAAAGGACGGAAACGTTGAGTTCGGTAAAATAACCGTACCCGAAGACGGAGAATACATCATCTCCTTCAAGAACGTCAGCAAAAACGCTTCTGCAACAGGTCTTTCAATGAACCCGTCAAAGCTAACTCTTACGGAATGTGAGCCGGACGCACCTGTTGAACTTGCTTCCGAATACACATACAAGCTCGGTCAGGCAAATGATGCAGGCGGACTTGTTCAGGTACCTACTGTTACCGAATATGTCGCAAAGGGCGGAAGTAACGGCGAGTGGAAATACTATGGTATGGATTCCTCTCTTGCCGCTCTTCAGGAGACAAACGCAAGAACTGTTGAAATCAACCAGTCCTACGGCGCATATATGAGTATCGGCTTCAATACTGTCGGGCAGTATCTGCAACTTATGTTGAAGCTTCCGAATACCGGATCGTATTTCGTGCCTACCGTTAACACATATACGGGCGGATATTCAACTGCTGTAAATATGTATGTTGCTCCGAAGGGAGCATCAGACCCGATGGACAAAAAATATCTCGTCGGAGCATTTGATGCAAGAAATGCAACAACAGAGCTTCAGGGCTTCGAAACGGACGAAACGGCAACCGAATATATAGTTACTTTTGAAGATGCAACAACCGGCAACGGTCACAACGCAAGACTCCTCTCTCTTAATTTCAAAGAGACCGAGAAGCCTGCAGAAGAGCCAGAAATCGAGCAGAAGGATTACTATAAATTCGACTTCGGTTATAAATCCGGTAACACTCAGTTCAACGTCGGCATTCCGACACTCGACACATATGAAAAGACGGGGCGCAACTGGAAATATTGCAATATGGATGCATCCCTCTATACTAAATACGAAAACAACGGAACACCCAAGATAACTCACGCAAGAACTCTCACGGGATGCCTCAACATAACCCCGAGTGATGCATCCGGTCAGTGGCTCTCACTCACGCTTAAAGATATCTATAAGGGAGAATACCGCGTTCTTCTTGATTTCGCAACCCACAAATCGGGCGGTATCGGAGATATCTATCTCGCTCCTGCTTCCGTTGCTGAAAGCGAAAGAACAAGCGCCGAATATAAGCTTGGCTCGGTTGATTACTATGCAAAGGATGCGGCATTCGATATTGGAAACCGTGTTGCTCTCGGAAGTGTTAAACTTGATGCCTCAGGAGATTATGTCATCACCTTCAAGCACAGCGGAACAAAGCAGGCGGCTTCAACCGGATATCTTATGAATCCTTCTGCGCTCACCCTTGATGCAACTCCGCTTGTTCTCGATTCTGTTTCCGCTTCTGTTTCAAAATCAATCCTTGCCCCCGAAGAAACTGCGAATATTTCTCTTTCGGGCAAATATACAGACACAACGGATGCAGACCTTTCAAATGCGGATGTTACCTTTGAAAGCTCAGACGATAATATTGCAAAGGTAGACGAAAACGGAAAGATAACAGCCGTATCTTCGGGTATAGCAACAATTAAAGTGACTGTTGTGTTTGGCAATGTCACAAAGGAAGCTTCCATTGCCGTCAGAGTTGAAAGCGAAGGGGAACTTCCGTTCACCGGCATTTCGAGAAAAATTGATTTCACTCTCGGTCAGTGGTCATATGAGGGCAGTGACATACGCCCGATAAAGTATGCCGACACGGGTGATATCTGGGAATTTGCAGGAAATCACGAAAGTCTTGACGATGCATCGGCAACAACTCTCCGAAACAGTCTTACATATGGCATTCAGGCACAGACAAGCCAGACGGGACAGTGGTTTTCGATAAAGTTCAAGGCAAATGAAGATGATGTCGGCAAAATGACGCTTACTTTGAATTATGGCGGTTACCGCTACGGCTGTATCGGCAATTTCTATTTAGCCCCTGCTGAGCTTGATGATGAGCTTTGGAGAAACGATGTGTTCAAGCTTGGGGAAATTGACTGTTATGCCGATTCGGATACGGTTCTATCAAGAAACGCTTCATTTGATGTTGAAATCCCCGAAGTCGGTGAATATGTGATGACATTCGAGGTCAAGGAGCGTGCAGGCGCATACACGATGTATCTCGGTTATGTCATACTGGACGGAACAGACGGAGTCTCCCTCAGTGCACATTCCGCAAAGAGCGGAATGCAGATAGGCGAAACAACGACAATCGGCTACACAGCAAAACGTGACGGTGAGAAAATCACACTTCCCGATGCAACTGTTTCCTATGTAAACAAAACCCCCGATACGATTGATGTTTCCGATGATGGAATCATAACGGGTAAGGCTCTCGGTAAGGGTGTCGTTGAGGTTGCAGTAACAAGCCTTGGAACAACCTGGAAAACAGAGCTTACAGTCCATATCGGAACTGCAAAGCGTGGCCCGACTTATTATACCTACGAAAAACGCGCGAACGCAGTTGAAAATGCATCAAAATATGATTGGGCCAAGAGTCAGAAGGAAACTGCGGTCAAAATTGCGGATTCTCTTCTTGATAAAGAAGATATTCTTTGGGAGCTCATTCCCCAGGAAGGAATTCCGCGCTCAATGGCAGTAGGATATATGGATGATCCCGAAATGTATAACTGCCGCTACTGCGGAGTGAATTTGCGTCAGAACTACAGTATGATGCCATATACGGTAAACGCAGTAAACCATCCTTGGAAAATTCAGTGTCCCGACTGTAAGAGATTTTTCCCGTCAAACGATTTTGGAAGCTTCTATAAGCTTGGTATTGACGAAAACGGAAACTTCTCACACAAGCTTGCACACGAGAAAAACGCAGAGCTTGTTGCAAACGGTGAGGAAGGTTATCTTGTAAATAAGCTCTATCCCGAAATCGGAACAGAGAACCATCCCGATACAGTTAAGTTCACCGAAGGTGAAACGACTCTCGGTTGGGGAGTTGACGACGGCTTTGGATATCTTCCGGGAAGAACCTATCCAAACGGAGTTGAGGAATGTCACGCATATATTGCATTCTATAACCACTGCGCAATTTGGATGGGACCGACGATGATGCAATATCCGTCAAGTATCGTTGGAGGAAAGCTTGCAGCACTTCGCGATGCTTATCTCTATACAGGTGATGAAAAATACGGCCGTCTCGGTGCAATCATCATAGACCGTGTTGCAGATGTTTACCCTGAATATTCACTTCCGCAGTATGGAAGACTCAGAGGCACAAACCGTCAGTATTATAATTCCCACGGGCTTTCCGATGAGGGCAAGGCAATCGGACGAATCTGGGAGACAGACCTTGCTCGTTCAATGGCACTTTCCTATGATGCTTTTTGGCCGATGATGGAGGATGAAAGAGTTATAGCCTTCCTTTCGGAAAAAGCGGAAGAATACAATCTCGAAAATCCGAAAACAGATGCAGCTCTTATTCGCGGAAACTGTGAAGACGGAATCCTTCGTGCAATATTTGAAGGATGTAAGACTGCTGATATCTACGGCAATTTCGGTATGCATCAGGCAGCTCTTGCTGCAGCAGCGGTAGTTCTCGATTCACAGCCTGAAACAAAAGAGTGGATAGACTGGATTATGCAGGATGGTGTCAAGACTGTCGGCAAGAGTACAGGCGGAAATGTAAACAGCCAGATATATTCACTTGTCGATCGTGACGGACACGGTAATGAATCATCTCCGGAATATAATGGTCTTTGGATATCAAGAACTCTTGAGTTCGCAGAATATTTATATGACTATGACGGATACACGGAAGCAAACCTCTATGCAAATCCGAGATTTTTGAAGATGATGAAGGCACAGGGCGACATCATTATGAATTCGAATACTGCACCGCAGATAGGTGATGCCGCTTCTGCCGGAGCAATAGCCACAAATTTCACTCCGGAAAATATGCTTAAAGAATATATTCGTACAGGTGATACAGAGCTCGGTCAGCTTGCGTATTTTGCAAACGGAAATTCAACTGATGATATGCATGCTGATATCTTCACAAAGAATCCTGAAAATGTCAAGAAAGAAATTCAGGGTATAATCGATACATACGGGGAGTATGACTTCGGAAAAACAGTCAACCTCACAGGATATGGCCTTGCGATGCTTCGGGATGGAAAGCTTTATTCAAATGCGATAACAACCTCCGGTGCAAATACAAACACACAGCGTGCGTTTTGGATCTATTCCGGTTCCGGTGGAACAAGCCACCAGCATTCTGATGCTTTGAACCTCGGAATTGAAGCTTTTGGACTCAATTTTGCACCTGACTTGGGTTATCCCGAAGATACAGGATATAACAGAAACCGTGCTCAGTGGGTAAGCAACACCATAAGCCATAATACTGTTGTTGTCGATGCAAAGAAGCAGGACACACTTAATCATACAGCGAAGCCGTTGCACTTTGATGATAGTGGAGTGGTAAAGCTTATGGACACCGATGTTCCGGATGCATACAATGCAACGGATATCTACCGCAGAACTCTTGTTATGGTAAAGCTCTCGGAAAATGAATCCTATGGTGTTGATTTCTTCCGCGTAAAGGGAGGCGATGACCATATCTACAGCTTCCATTCACAGTCAGAGGAAGTATATCTTCCCGAAGAAACGCTCATTCTTCAGGAAAAGGGAACGTATGCAGGAGAAAATGTAGAATGGGGCGATGAGTCCACAGCCTATGACAACGGATTTTCGTGGATGGATAACGTCCGCCGTGTTGAGAATCCGTCGGGAGAATTTTCGGCAGACTTTAAGATTAAGGATTTCAAAAAGAAGCTTAAAACAAATCCAAAACTTGGACTTAAATTTACAATGCTCAATGATTTCGACCTTACCGAAGTTGCAATAGTTGATGGCATGGTTCCGAGAACAAAGGATAACTTAAGAGCAAATATGGACCACTTTGAATATATTCTTGCACGAAGAAAGGGCGAGAATCTAGACTCTCTCTTCACAACAGTCTATGAGCCGTATAAGGATAATTCAAAGATAGCTTCAATTGAGGCGGTTGAAATAATTGGCGACGGAACTGAAACAAGCGACGATGTTGCAAAAGCGGTACTTGTGAAGAATAACGAAGGAAGACTGGACTATATTGTATACGCGACAGACAATACCGTTACATATACAGTTGATAATAAGTTTACCTTCCGCGGCTTTGTCGGTGTTTATATGTGTGACGAAGAAGGAAATGAAATCTACAAATATGTAAACGACGGCGACCTTATCG
Organism: Oscillospiraceae bacterium; assembly: GCA_017408185.1. The sequence continues at coordinate 7,542 of JAFQVE010000232.1, forward strand.
CAGGTCTCGGCGGCACTGCAGCAATCACGGGAACGGTAACGGATTTCACAAAGGGTTACGTCTCGAAGAACACAATATCGGCAAAGCTCGATGCACCGATTGATGCAACAATCCTTTCCGACAAATACGTCTACATTGAAAACGACGGCTTGCAGAATGCAGTTTACAGAATTGCAAGTGCAACCTGCGATGAAGAAGGAAATGCAGTCTTTGATATTGATGATGTATCTCTTGCACGCTCAATGGTGGGTGATGAAATTACCTATAATATCGAAGCGGGAAATACCTTACGGATTCCGCTTAAAGCAATTGAAAACAATATGCCGGTATTTGCTCCGGTTTCCGATGTGACAGCAACTGCAGTAAGTGCAATTTCACTCAAGGTAAGCGCAAAAAGTGCTGACGGCGGTGCAGTAATATACTCTGCAGACCTTCCGCGAGGTGCATCTCTTGATGCAACAACAGGTGAATTCAAGTGGAATCCCTCATCGTCTCAGATAGGCGAGAATGTAGTGAGAATCTATGCTTATGATGGTGCGGCAGTTTCCTCAACAGATATTATCATAACCGTATACGGTTCAACAACCGGCGGCGGTGGAGGTGGGGGAGGAATATCAGCTCCCACAAAATCTGAAACTCCGGATGTTCCTGAAGAACCTGAAATTCCGATGGTTCCCGAAACTCCGGGAACAGGAAATGCCCGCTTCATTGACATTGCATCTCACGCATGGGCGGCGGATGCAATTAACGCACTTGCGGATGAAAAGATAATAAAGGGAACAAGTGAAAACACATTCTCACCTGCAAATAACATAACAAGAGCAGACTTTGCACTTCTCCTTGTTCGTGCATTTGAGCTTCAGAGCGATAATGAAGAAAACTTTGCAGACGTAGAAGCAAGCGACTACTTCGCAAAAGAGCTTGCAATCGCACGTAATACAGGTGTTGTAAACGGCATCGGTGATAATAAGTACGCACCGAGAAATACAATCACCCGTCAGGATATGATGGTGATAGTTTACCGCGCATTGAAGTCAATGAACAAGCTTGATGTAGGGGACGGCGTCCTCGACGTCCCGCAAGCTTCTGACTTCGACCAGGTCGCAGGTTATGCAAAGGAAGCAGTCTCTGCACTTGTCAACGCAGGTCTTGTAAACGGAAAGAGCGGAAAAATCGCCCCGACAGACTACACAACAAGAGCAGAAGTTGCAGTTCTCATTAAGAGAATACTCGACTACACAAAGTAAACAAAAGCAAAACAACGGATGAGGAATTACTACTTC
>JAFQVE010000233.1 GCA_017408185.1 Oscillospiraceae bacterium
GAAACCGAGAGTAGATGTCAAGAATGTTTAGCAATCATCAAAGGAGAAGTCACAAGCAACAACTTATCGAAACGCCGTGTACGGACCCGTACGCACGGTGTTGTGGGAGGACGGGGGTTAGTCACCCCCTCCTACCCGATTAGTCAATAGTTTTAAGGTTTGAACGATTTTGCAAAATTCCGATTTCACAGCAAATATAATGAAAGTGTGGATAAATAAATTTTTTACAAAAAACAGAAAGGGAGGATGGAAAGAATGGAAGACAGACTTCTTGCCCCGCTTCCGCCGATTAATCCGGGCGATAATATCGCGGCATGGCGTGAACGGAGAAAGGAAATTCTCACCGAGATCGTTGATCTTGAATACGGTGGCTTCCCGCCCGAGTCGGAAAGCGCGGAAACGAGCGCCTTGAAGAAATCCTGCGCGGCCTTGCATACTGGTTCGGCCCAAAGCTTTGCGACTATATCGGACGCGACTGTGAGCTTCCGTTTGATCAGCATTTCTTAAAAGCGTGCGTTGCACCGCGATGCTTGCTTGAAACGAACGGAAGCGACGATACATGGGCAAACCCGAAGGGGGCATACCTCACGTATGAAGCCGCGAAAGAAGTGTGGGAGCTTTACGGCGTGCCGGAAAACATTGCCTATCGCATCCGCAAAGGTGACCACGCGCACACACCGGCGGACTTTGATGCACTGCTTTCATTTATTGAAGACGTAAACTCTGTTACGGATGGATACAAAACGACTCCGTTTTGAGTGGAGAACCTGTTATTCTGAATTTATCTTTTGGCGGCTATTTCTCAGTTGAGAAATAGTTGTGCGATATATGAATGTTCGGGTATCTTTTGCGGAATTCCTTCATCCTTGCACGATCGTTTTTCGGAAGAACTCCCTTGTAACGCTTGTAGCAGTTAGTCATATGTGAAATCGTCGCAAAGCCGCACATATCGGATATATACTGCAGTGAATACTGCGTGTGGGCGATGGCAAACTGTGCGCGGAGGACGCGTGTCATAACAATATATATTGCCGGAGAAATGCCGAGGTATTTTTTAAAAAACGTGAAAACATTTGTTCTGCAAAACCCGCTTGCTTTTGCAAGGTTTTCTCCGGAGATCTTCCTTGGATAATTTTCCTGAATATATGTTATAGCAGCCAGCAAGGGCATAAGGCGGGAAGAGACAACCGAGAGCGCCGCGTTTTTCTGCGCTTCGGAAAGAGAAAACTCCGGAAGAGAAAAGAATTCTTCTATTGCTTTAAGGTCGGGTGAAGAAAAAAGCTTTCCTGCTTTCTTAAAAGATGCAGGGGAGAGCAAAACCGAACGCACTGGAGAAAAACCGAGTTCGTCTGAAAAGGCAGGCAGATGAAGGTGAGTTATGGAGCGGATATATGCGTTATGGTCAACGCTTCTGTAAGCGTCGTATCTTACGGGAATGCGCATAACGGAAACCGCATTTTCGTCCTTAATGTCCGGATAATACATCACTCCGGGCGGGATGATAACCACGCAGCCCGCGGTGCAGTGATAATTCTCTCCTTCGGTATACAGGGTGAATTCCCCGTCGGTGCAAAACCATATTGAGGGGAAATCCATATATCGCGGGAACTTGTGCTCCTGAACGATTGCGGCGGTATCGGAAATATAAGCAGGGGTTTTTCTTGTGAGAAAGCTGAGATTCGAGATAAGAATAAGGCTTTCTTCTTTTTTGCGCATTTCCATTTTTCTGCTTCGCACCCTTTCGCAGTCGGATTACGATTATAATATATCACCGCGAAGCTGCATTTGTCAACAGAAAAAATATTGCCGGAAATTTGATTGAGTGAAACTGTAATTTTGAACGATTTTGCAAAAATCACTTTTTGCAGGATATATAATAAGGACATAGCGTAATAGTTTTTTAACAAAAAAAGAGCGGGAAGCGAAGGCGGGAAAGCAAAGTATGACAACACTACTTCTGATACGGCACGGTGAAAGCGAAGCGAACAACAAAGGCTTTTTTGCGGGTCAGTATGATGCCGCGCTTATGCCGAAGGGAATTGAGCAGGCTGAGAAAACAGCGCAGTATATCGCAAAAAAATATTCTCCCGATAAAATTTATGCAAGCGACTTAAAGCGCGCTTATTGCACGGCGGTTCCGCTTTCAAAGCTTACGGGGCTGGATATAATACCGGACTGCGGGCTTCGGGAAATATATGCCGGAAGATGGCAGCAGACGCGGTTTGATGATCTGCAAAGCGAATTTGCGGATGAGTACGGCGTGTGGCTTTCAGATATCGGAAACGCACGGTGCACCGGCGGGGAATCAGTAAAGGAGCTCAGCGAAAGAGTTATGGAAGCTCTTACGGCGATAGCAAA
>JAFQVE010000234.1 GCA_017408185.1 Oscillospiraceae bacterium
GTGTGTCTTGCAAAGAGAAGCCCGTCGATATTATCCTCGGTATATTCGCATCCGTCCTGATTTATACAGATTGCACCGCGTGAGAGACACATTGATGCAAGCCCGTAATCCTGCGTTATGACGATATCCCCACGCTTTGCTAAGTTTGCAAGCGCAAAATCCGCGCTGTCCGCGCCCTTTGGTACAACGTGGGTTTCTGCGCCTTCTTTTTCAAAAACATGGCAGGTGTCGCAGAATATATGGCATTCCGTGTCATTTTTTCGCGCCGCCTTCAGCACAATGTCAACAACGGGACATCCGTCCGCATCAATAAGAATCCGCATAAAATCACCTCTTGAGATAATTATATCACACTGCAAATCAAAAAGCAAAACGAGCCGAAAACGGCTCGTTTTATTACTGTTATCTGTTGTATACTCCGTTGTTGAGATAGTCAAGAAGCTCATCCTTGCTCATTCCGTCGATACCGAGGTATGCAAGGTTATATCTGCTTTCCTCAAAGAAGCTCTTGTTGTGCATTGCACCGGCAAGAACTATCATCGAGTCGATAATCGGAGTGGGTACGCCATACTGAACACCGAGGTCGTGATAGATTTTACAGCCTATCGGAACATCCTCTGTCATATAACGATGGTGAATCGAGTTCGGACCCGTATTGCCCTCGTTTGACGGCTGGTCAAGTGGGAACACAACATTGTCGTTTCCGTCCTCATCAAGGCCCATATACTCCTGAGTGAGAACACTGCGACGTGAGAAGAACATTTCATATTTATATCTCGGGCAACCTACGCCGATTGCATCGGCAAGCGCAATCTCTTCATTATAGAACTTATACTGCACCTCGCAGATAGACGGACAGAGCCCGTGGGAATACATTGAATATGTTGTCTTATCGTGACCGCAGAAGATTACGCCCCAGTTTTCCATTGTGGAAACACCGAGTACGGTTGCCGGAACGTGTATAACCGGGTTTACGTTTGCAAAGTCAACATCAAGTATCGTGTTTGCCTCAACCGGTCCGTCTCCCTGAGTTACGGCATCCATACACGGAAGATATTTCGTCGACTCGATGAAATCCTTTGTATCCGTCATCGGAAGTGCTGCACCGCGGAGAGTTATCGCGCGGTATTTTGCGCCGACGTGTGGGAACTGGAACTTTCCGATACTCTCGATTCTTGTTCCGTAGGGTGCCGATGACCATCCGCCGATTATTACCTTCTTCGTGCATCCCATTTCGCGCATAAGACGGCGAAGAAGAAGGCAGGCAAAGTTATCCGTGAAAATATGTATTACCTGACCGTCCTCAAGGTGCGGAATAAGCTCACGGAAAACAGGCTCGTGACCCCAGGAGCCCATTGCGATGACGATGAGGCCTGCTCCGGAAACGGCTTCCTTCATATCCGAGGTTACCACATCAAAAAACGCTCTGCCGCTTCTTTCAAAGCAATATTTGTTTCTCTGCACTCCATCGAGAAGAATACCGGTCTTGTCAAGATCCTTGAGTGAGCTTTTTGCATAGGGCATAATATCATAAAGACGAACCTCGCGACCTGCAAGCTTCATATCTGCCGCACAGGTCTTACCTACTGCACCGCCGCCGAGGACGGCAATCGGCTTGTCCTTCAAATATTCCATATTACTCATATATTATCTCTCCTTTTGAATTCTCTTCAAAAGTATAACCAAACAAGCGAAATTCTTCAATGCAAAAAACGATTGCATTTTGATATTTTCGATGTTATTCACATGAAAAACCGTTGATTTTTTTGATAAAAACATTATAATTATTCTGAGGTGATATGATGTGAGCAATATTCCGGACGATATCGTCATTACCGATATTTGCGATATAATAACATTTTCTTCCCCGAAAGGGAGATTTAAAAAAATTGAAAACCGACCGTGCTACGGTCTTTCCTTCTGCACGGAGGGTCAGATTACATATACGCTTGACGGATGCACATATATCTCGGACAGTACAAATGCAGTGATTCTTCCCGAAGGAAAGAGTTATACACTTTACGACGACAAAAAAGGCTTCTTCCCCGTCATAAACTTCCGTTGTGCGGAATTTCTCTGTGATAAAATACTCACATTCCCGATAGAAAGCCTTTCATCATATCTCGCAGATTATGAACAGATGAAATCGCTTTCGCTTTTCAGACGAAACAGAACAAAGATTTTCAGCATCTTCTACGGAATGCTTCACCGCCTTTCGCACACTGCGACAGAAAACGCATCACAGCTCCTTCCTGCAATACGCCATATTGAAGCAAGCTTTTCCGACCCGATGCTTACAAATTCAGCACTTGCCTCTCTTTGCAACATAAGTGAGGTTTATTTCCGAAAGCTTTTCCACGATGAATTCAACACCACTCCGCGACAATTTATCATCGACATAAGAATTGATCGTGCAAAACAGCTTCTTGCCGACGGAGCTCTCAAGATCAATGAGGTTTCCGACTCCTGCGGCTTCTCAAATCAATATCATTTTTGTCGCGTTTTCAAAGAAAAGACGGGGCTTACCCCAACGGAATTCAGAAGCAGAAACAAAATCAGAAAGATATAGAAAAAGTGACTTTTCCGCAAGCTTTCCGCTCGAATGTACATTGCTTTTTGAGTAGCTGTATTGTATCATATCCTTAACAGATAATTGAGGTGACTTTCATATGCACAACTATAATATTTTCAACAGTACACCTGCCTCGGAATGGCTTGAGGCATATCCTGTCGGAAACGGCAGAATGGGCTCTCTTATTATGGGCAAGGTGTCGCAGGAGATTATTTATCTGAACGAGGAAACAATCGTTTCTTCGCGCGACAACACAACCGAGCATTCTCCCGAAATATATGACAAGCTCCAATATATCCGAAAGCTTCTTCTCGAAGGACGCGACGTTGAGGCGGACACATATGCAAAGACAGAGTTTTCAAGCGAATATAAAAGAGTCAGCTCCTACGGTACGGCAGGTATGCTTAAAATCGCGCTTCACGAAACAGAGAATTGTGAGAACTATTGCCGCAAGCTCGATGTTATGAACGGCAAAGCAAGCGTTTCCTATGACATTGGAAATACCCGTTTCACACGCGAATACTTCGCGTCATATCCCGATGATATTATGGTCTGTCGCATAACCTGCGAAGGCGGAAAATTTGATGCGCGCGTAAATTATGAATATGCAAAATGTCTTTCAAAGGAAAGTAGAGAGAATGCCTGCATTGCGGTTTCCGAAACCCTTTTCGGTCATCACCGCTTCGCAGTCGGTTTCCGCATTGAATCGGACGGCGATATCACCTTCGGCAACGGTATGGCGCAAATAACCGATGCATCAAGTGTTCTCATTCTCTGTGATATCAGGACAGAGTTCCGACACGGAGAAAGCTTTGCGGAAAAGCTCAGCTTCCCCGCACTTTCCTACAACGAGCTCATTTCCCGCCATACCGATGATTTTTCTTCCCTTATGAATCGCGCGGACATCGAGCTTCCGAAGCTTCCCGAATCCGAAACACTTCCTATGTCAACACGACTCCACCCGACGCACCGTGCACTCGTTCCCGACGGTGGACTTCTCGCGCTTCAATGGCAGTTCGGAAGATATCTCCTCGTTTCCTCAAGCCGCCCGGGGACATTTCCTGCAAACCTTCAGGGCATCTGGGCAAGTGACCTCATCTGCCCATGGAACGGCGATTTTCATTTAAATGTCAATCTGCAGATGAACTACTGGGCAGCAGAAACAGTCAACCTCTCGGAATGCCACACTCCGCTTTTCGACTATATGAACAACATCCTCCTCCCCTCGGGAAAAGAGACGGCAAAATTTATCTATCACTCCCGCGGCTCGGTCGTTCACCACCTGAGCACGATTTACGGCTTCACCGGAATCGCGGACGGCGTATGGGGAATATGGCCGATGGGCGCGGCATGGCTTGCGCACCATATGTGGGAGCATTATCTCTTCACAAAGGACGAAAGCTTTCTCCGCGAATCATATGAGTTTATCCGCGAGACCGCTATATTCTTTATCGACAATGCAGTGAAAGATAAAAACGGATATTTTGCAACAGTTCCTTCAACCGTCCCCGAGCACGAATATGTCGTAAAGGACGAAAACGGCGAGGACAGAAACGTATGGATCACAATGAACTGCTCGATGGATATTGAGGCAATCAATATGCTTATGACAGTCTTTGAAGAAGCGTCAAAAATTCTCGGCATAGATGACGAGGACGTCCGTTTTGCACCAATTCTCAGAGACGGACTTCCCCCGCTCAAGGTCGGTCGCTTCGGTCAGCTTCAGGAATGGCAAGAGGATCACACAGAGAGCGACATCGGGCACAACCACATCGCACACGGCTATACCCTTTTCCCGTTCAACACGCTCACTCGCGATATGAAGGAGCTCCGCGATGCACTCACCGTTTCAATTGAGCGAAGAACGAAGAAGCCTTCCTACACAATGGGCTGGTGCATAATCCTTCCTGCAATTATGTATGCAAGACTTGGGCGCGGTGATGATGCCTACCCCTTCCTCCACCGCCTTATCGGAGTCTGTTCAAGCAATTCCTTGCTGACAACATTCGCAAACCCCGGTCTTCCCGATGGTTTCCAGATAGATGCAAACTTCGGCTTCGTTTCGGCAATCGCGGAAATGCTTCTGCAGAGCCACGAAGGAATGATTTCTCTCATTCCCGCTCTTCCGAAGAAATGGGATCACGGCTCCTTCCGGGGATTTCGTGCAAGAGGCGGCTTTGAAGTCAGCACAAAGTGGGAAGACTTCTCCGTCACGGAATTTACCGTAAAAGCAGATTCCCCCTCCGAGGGCATAATAGAGCTTCCGAAGACACAAAAAAACTCTGCCTTTCTTGGCAGTGACGGAAAAGCTTATTCTTCGGTTAACGGAAAGGTTACTGTTTTCGTTGAGAGTGAACTTAAGCTTATCGCAAAGTAAAATCCCCCATATAAAACAGAAACACCCTCGACTGTTGTAATCTTTCACCTTACATCAATCGAGGGTTATTTCTGTGAACTTTTAATATCTAACATTATTTCAACCTCTGCTTTCTGCAGTTTGTTTTTTGAGGTCCTGCCCATCTTCTTATAAGCACGCCCAACGTCTTTCCGAAATGTTATTTTTGTTTTTTATTTCGTCTTTTTGCTTCTCTTTCAATCTATATCATCTTTCGGAAACCGTTGACCTGATGCTCACTAAAACCTCGGGTTTTTATCTGAACATTGGTCTGTCCTCCTTTCTTGTCTAAAGTTTAACACAC
>JAFQVE010000235.1 GCA_017408185.1 Oscillospiraceae bacterium
TATGGCAGAGTTTATCGGTTTTACCGATGTGATTGAAAAGGGCATTATGTGCGGCACAAACAAAATTGCTATGACAAAGCCGGGAAATCAGTTCACTGTAATTGCTGATGAAGCAACAACCTATGTAGGATATGCAATTCTTCAAGATGGAGACGGATTTGCGATTGTAACAGATGGCTTTGTAAAGAAAGACTAAATCAGTTCAAACGGGATGCAGTGATTATATTGCATCCCATTTGGAGTATATAAGGAAAAGGAGAAAAATCTATGAAGAGATTATTATCTTTTCTGCTTGTGCTTTCAATGATGGTATCATTGTTGCCTGCAATGCCTGTTTTTGCGGAAACGGGAGAGGAACTTAAGTTTGTATTTGATAATCTGTATAACAACCTTGCAGGAAATACAAAGCTTAATACAATAACTGCCTATGATATGACGGGCGGTATGTGGAAATATAACAGCGGTAGTGCAAATGCAGGAAACTCACTTATGCAGAACAACCGTCTTGCAGGAGACACACGTGCTGTCGGGCAGTATATTGCATTGGATTTAAACATTCCGGCTGATGGTAAATACAATGTCGACTATACTTACTTTGCTTTCAGCGGTCGTGGCGGCAAGGGTGATGTGTATATTCTTCCCGAAGGCACTTCACTTTCGGATATTGAAGCGGCAAAAGCTTCGGGAGTGAAGCTTGCAAGCGTTGACTATTCAACGGACGGAGCAAGCGGAAAAACTTCGGCAGAGTGCCTTGTTGAAACAGTAACACTTTCAAAAGGCAATAACATTCTTCTCTTTGTTGTAACCGACAAAGGTACAAAAGCAACAACCAACGGTGCAAACGATTATTTTACATATCCTTATGAGCTTACGCTTACTCCCGTAAAGGAAACCGTGCCGGAAGAAAACATAGCGGCAAAGAAAAGCTTCATATTTGACAACCTTTCAATAGGAGTTGCAGGAAATACACGTGTTGATACAATAACATCATATGCTCAGACAGGAAATACATGGAGATATCTTTCAGCAAGTGCAAATGCAAAGGCATCACAGCTTAAAAACTATTATCTCAACGGAGATACACGTGCAGTAGACCATTTCATAGCGCTTGAGATAAACGTTCCCGGCGACGGAATATATGTGCCTGAATTCTTCTATCAGACAATAGCAAACCGTGGCGGAACCGGAGATATATACATTCTCCCGGAAGGCGGCTTTACAAATCTTACAGAAGCCAAAGCAAACGGAACAAAAATAGCAAGCGTTGACTATTCCTCCGATGTGACCTCGGGAAATAATAAGGCAGAAATGCTTGTGGACGAGATAGCACTTAAAAAAGGAACACAGGTTCTTCTGTTTGTTGTAACAGGAAAAGGTGCAAAAGCAACCCAGAACGGTGCTCTTGATTACTTTACGTATCCGTATATGCTCACCATAACACCCATTGACGAAGTTCCGCCTACTAATCCTTCGGGTGAAAAGCTTGCATATGACTTTAAGGCAAACACTGCACTTTCGGATGGCGAAATCAAGAATATAGCGTCCGGCGAAACTGCGGAGAATGCATTCCCTGCATCTTCAACAGATGGCTGGAGTGCCTACTCCTACAGTGCAGATGCAGAGTATATTCAGAACAACAATTGTGAAAACATTACATTTTCGCAGAAAAAGGGTGAATATCTGCAGCTTTCTTCCATGAATGTGGGAGAATGGATTGCAATTGAGATTCCACTCACAAAGCGCGGAACATACAATGCGTTTCTTTCGTATAAGCAGCTTCAGGGTTATGGTGCTGCAGATATTTATACTGTTGAAATGCCGGAGAAAGAGCTTGAAGAGTCGGAAAAGAGAGAGTATATAAGCGAAGCACTTAAAAGTGCGCCCCGTGTGGCATCAATAAATTCTCATAATGTCAGAAATCTCACGATTGAAAATGCTCCGGAGGCCGCAGAGTTTACAGTTTCCACAGCAAAGAGTAACCGCGGAACTCTCCTCGTATTTAAGACAACATCAAACAAAAAAATTCTTCTTGACAGTCTTATTCTTGATGGCACGGGAGAGCTTGAAAGTGCAAAGAGTGTTTATGAATATAACATAAACACAAATATTGGAATTGCAGGAAATTCCAATCCCATTGATGCCAAATACAGCGATACATTAGATACGTGGGAAGGATTTGCAAGCAATAATGTTGATTCTGCTCAGGCAAAGGCTTCCATGACCAATGTATCTTTCTTCAATCCGGGCGGATATATGGCATTCAGGATAAAGGTTCCGGCAAGCGGAACATATATCGCAAGCACCGATTACTATAAGCATGCAACCTATGGCGATAAGGGAGAAGTTTATATTATTCCGGCAGATACAAAGGAAGAGAATATCGAAGAAGCCATAAAGACCGGAACAAAAATCGCAAGTCTTGATTATTATGTCAAGGGTAGCGAAAAAGCAGGAATGTATACTGATGAAGGTGTTGAGATAACTCTTTCAAAGGGTGAGTACATTGTTGTTTTTGTCGGAACAGCTCCATCCGAGGATAAAACTGACGGAAAGAGAATCAGAAACTACCCCGGAGCTGTCAGACTTACTCGCAGGACAGAGAAAAAATATGCGATACATATTGAAAAAATACTCCATACAAGTGGAGATACGGCAGAAATCACACTTACCGATACCAACGGCACTGAGATAGAAAGCTTTGAAGTAACTGAAATCACATCTTCCGACGAAGCTGTTGCAACAGTTTCATATAAAATCGTTACAGCCGGAAATGCCGAGGGACGCGCAAAGATTTCTGCAACTGTTGTAATCAACGGAAAAGAAGCAAAAGCGGAAGGCTATGTCAGATATGTAAGAGCCGAGCTTTCGGGGAAAGGTGTTTTTGCAAAGCTTGATGAGCGCAAGGAAAGCTGGACGAACCCCGGATATCTCAGGGATGCATCACTTTATACAAGCCTTGACCGTGCAAAAACCGATATAGCAGGTTTTGAAGCGGGAGACGGAATAACTTCCGACTATACAAACGGTTGGAGTTGGTATGGAGACAGCGCGGATAATCATACGGAAACTGCCTTTGTACAGACAAACAAATCGGTTCTTGGCGTAAGAATGAACGACGGTGAGTGGTTTGCAATAAAGATGAAGTTTGATACAGTCGGCAAATACCGTACAATCATAACTCATCGTGCAAACGCACAAAGTCCGCATTCCGACGTATACTTTATTCCCCTGCCCGAAGAAGGAGAAAAGGTTTCTGATTACCTTACGGATGAATACAAAGTAGGACGTCTTAATAGTTTTAATCCCGACGTTGTAAAATGGAATGCGGCAGGTGCTGAAACCGAAACATATCTCGGTGATGTATATGCTGAAAAGCCCGGTGAGTACCTCGCTGTTATTATGATGACAGGACGAGCTGCTACCGGAAATATGTATCTCTATTTTGACGATATAACCTTCAGCGGAACAAATCCGATAGTTTCAGTCGGCGGTTCTTGGGAAAATGCCGTTGCAACTGGTGAGACGATTGTTCTTGATAAGAGCCTTGTAACTTATGAAGCGGATATCCCCGAATATCGAGAATGGACAACCCTTTCTTTTGAAAGCCTCACTCCTGATATCGTATCGGTTGATGAAAACGGCGTCGTAACAGGTATAGCAAACGGTGTCGGAAGAATTGAGGTTACTGCAACCTATGACGGAGCATCGGTTTCCGGTGAATACACCATTGTCGTAGGAAGCGGAAAGACACGCCGAAGCTATTATACCGATGAAAAGGTAGAAAATGCAAAGCGCAATATCGAAAGATATGACTGGGCAAAGGCAGAGTATAAAAAATATATAAGAGAAGCAGATCGTTTGGTTGAGCAGGGTGTTGATAAGCTTTATGGTCTCGTAACAACTCAGGAGCTTCCCCGTGCAACTACTCTTGCGTATCGTTTTGATGATACCGGTGAATACGTATGTATTTATTGTGATAAGGATCTCACTGCAGAATATGGAACATATCCTTGGGTTATGAACGTATATTCGCGTCCGTGGAAGCTTCAGTGCCCGGATTGCAAGAGATATTTCCCGTCAAATGATTTCGGCAGTTTCTATGAGCTTGGTATCAATGCAAACGGAAATTGGGATTATGAACTTGCACTGCAGAAGCATCACGAAAAATTTGTTTGTACAAACGGTGAGAACTGCTCGTGCGAAACAGATGTGGGAGAGCGCGGAAGTGATGCGTGGCGCGAATACTATGGTTACGGAAAAGGATACCTTAAGAACAATTTGTATGGAGAAGTCGGCACAACACTTGGAGTAAAAAGCGAAGAGGTTGATTTCTGGGCAGTAGACGATGGCTGGGGTTATGAGTATCAATATGAGATGCCAAACGGAAATGTGGAAACACGATGCGAACCGTTTATTGCTTATTATAATGCATGGGGACTTTGGGAAGAGGCAATTCCCGATGCAGTCGAAAACCTCGGTATGGCATATCTCTATACGGGAGATTTGAAATACGGCCGTGCAGGTGCTATACTCCTTGACCGCATTGCCGATGTATATCCGGATTTTGATTCCACGGAAACAGGATATACCTTCCAGGTTGCCGACGGCAATACAATCACAAAATATGCAGAGGGAGATATCCGGGGAACAAGTCGCGGAAGAATTCTCGGAAGACTTCACGACTGCAATATCTCCCAACAGATGGTACCGGCATACGATGCACTCTGGCCGGCATATGAGGATAAGGATGTAATTGATTACCTTTCGGCTAAAGCTGCGGAAATGCACCTTGAAAACAAAAAGACGAGTGCTTCGGCAATCCGTTCTAATATTGAAAACAGATACCTTCGTGAAATAAACAGAAGTATCCGAGATTACAGAATCAGTGCAAACTTTACCGTTACCGAAAAACTTCATATAACGGCAGCTGTTGTTCTTGATACAATGCCTGAAACTCACGAATGGTTCAAGTTTGTTTTCCAATCGGGAAAACAGACAGGCTACAGTAAGGTTACCGGTGGAAATGTTTATGCGCAGATCATAAACGTTGTTGACCGTGACGGACACGGAAACGAAGCATCGGGCGGATATAACACCGGATGGGTAAATAACCTTGTTCTTATGGGAGAAGCCCTTGACGGATATGATAGAGCAGGTGAATACAAGTTCTTTGAAAATCCGAAGTTCAAGAGAATGCTCAAGTCTGAGATAGACACCATCTGTGCATCTTTGTGGACACCGAATACAGGCGATAATACAACTATGGGTATTCAGAGTTTAAGCCCGCTTCCGGCAACGCTTATGCTTGCATATAAGGTGTTTGATGATGAACCGGAATATCAAAAAACAATTCTCCGTACCTTATATCTCAGAATGAGACGTTCATATGACAACATACACGGAAGTGTATTTGAAGAAGATCCGGAAGAAATAACGAGAGCAACAAAAAAGACAGTGGAAGAAGAGCTTGAAGTCGACCTTCCGAGCCGTGATCTTGCAGGTTATGGTATCGCAATTCTCCGAGACGGCGACTGGATAATCTCAGCGGACACCTCAAAGAACATAAACAATCAACGTGATTTCTATATTTACTACGGTCAGACTAATGGGCACGGACACGCAGATAAACTTTCTCTCGGCTTCCACGCCTTTGGTCTTGATGTGGGTGCAGACCTCGGTGTGCCGAGACTTAAAACATCTACCGACCCACAGCGCTTTGAGCTTGTTGAACACACTATGGCACATAATACAGTTATGGTAAATAACCTCAATCAGCGTCCGACACTTGACGGAAATCCGATGCACTTTGACAGCACCGATAAGGTTCAGCTTATGGATGTTGAAGCACCCGAGGTCTATGACTGGCTTGGTGTTGAGGAATATCGCAGAACTCTTGTTATGGTTGATATTGACGATGATGTTTCATATGGCGTTGACTTCTTCCGAGTTCTCGGCGGCACGGATCATATGTATTCTTTCCATGCATTGGGAAGAGAAGCAGAGCTTTCCGATAACGTTCGGGTGAAGAAACAAACGGATGAAAACGGAAACTACATTGGTTCGTACCAGGGTGAAGATAAACTCTGGGGTTCAAGTAACGTGAATTCAATGGATATCAGCAACCTGTTCGGCGGACGGTACGGTGCTTACGACATTGACCGTGACCTCGGAGGTAAAACTGACGGACTTGGTACCGAAAGCTGGTTCGGCGAAGTTGACAGAGCAATTAACCCGGAAAGTATAGGTACATTCAGTGCTGACTGGAAGATTGTCGATATCGGAAAGGCACTCAGCCCTGCAAACAATGACCTGGGTGTTAAGCTTACTATGGTAAATAGCTTTAAGAATGATGAAATCACAACCGCATCCGTTCTTCCTCCGCAGATGGAAGGTGCAATGGATAAGGCGAGATATCTCTTTGTCCGTCGCACCGGAGAAGCTGAAGGAATCAAGGGCAAAGAGCTTGATTCACTCTTTACCGCAGTTGTTGAGCCGTATGACGGCGAGAACAATATTGCTTCAATTGAACCTGTAACGGTATCGCGTGCAGACGAAAAAGAATTTACCGTTGATGAAGCAAAGGCCGTTAAAGTAACTCTCAAAAACGGAAGAGAAGACTATATTGTATATGCTAAAGACAACAGTGTTTCCTATGAGGTGGCATACTCGACGGCAGAAGGCGAGAGTACATTTGCCTTCAGCGGATTTGTAGGTGTGGTATCCGTAAAGGACGGAAAGATAATCTATACATACATAAATGACGGAACAGCAATAGCTGATGAGAAAGAACTTGTTCCGGCATATACAGGTAAGGTTACGGGCTTTGAAAAAGAGCTTTCGGAAGAAAACTATATCGATATCGCTCTTGACACTGTTCCCGAAGACCCGGCAATATTCAACAACAGATATATCTATGTTGACAACGGTCTCACAGACAACGGTGCATATCTTATCGAAAACGCATATGCAACAGAAGGCGGCATACGCCTTGAAATCGGGGATACAACGCTCATAACAAGCTATGTTGATGACTATGATTTCGATAAGGGCTATAACTACAATATATCGGAAGGCAATGCATTTAAAATTCCGATGAGCTATGTAGATACCAACGCTCCGGTATTCGATGAACTGTCAGGGGA
>JAFQVE010000236.1 GCA_017408185.1 Oscillospiraceae bacterium
CGCTCGGGATCTTTTTCGGTTGCCGCATAGTGCAGTCCTTCCGATGAATTTCCGTTGAGCATATACAGAACCTGTGCAAAAACAGGGTCTTTAAAGTGACGGAAGCCTTCGAGCGCCTGTACCTGCGTTATCCAATGCGTTTCCTCACAGCAATCATAGGTATCACCAATATGCGCACTGTAGTCTGTGCATATAACAGGGAGAAGCGCATAGAACATCTGAGTATACTTCGGAATATTATATATGCTTGCTGCTTTGTAACGGTCATACTTTTCAAGAACCGATTGGACACCTATAAGATTTTTAAGCCAATCCGGATTATATCCGCCTGAAGCTTCATCCGCCATACCGTCGGAATCTACTCGTTTCATAATTATCTCATAGATTCCTCCACCCGTTGGATTATACAGTCTCCATCCGGGCAGGAAATTATACTCAATCCAATGCTTTGTTTCCGGCATTGTATCGAGAACTACTGCCGCTGTTGCAATGGCTTTCTGGTCGTATCCGAAGTTTCCGTTCAAGCGACCGTTCATTTCGGATTCAAAAGCATTGCGGAGAAGTCCATCCTCAATATGAGTTCGAAGCTGCGAAGGAGTGTCCTTTGCATATTTCATCTTTATATTCTTTGATTTTTCCTTTATGTAATTTAATACATACGGGTCTTCATACAAATCAAAGACTATATCATATGCCTCCGCATATGTCCAAACATGCTCTGTTTCCCAAATATAGTCAACCGTTTTCCCTTCGACCTTTCTGCCGAGCATATCAGAACCCCACTTGAAGTTATAGTCCGGATAGAAATCGGCAATTCTGTCAAGGAGAATTGCTGCCGCTCTTCCGTATTTAACATCACCTGTATAGAGATACGCATTCGAGAAATTGCGGATTACATATCGCGTTGTATAGCGGAACACAGGCCAATGAGTATAATATGCAATATATGTGTGGCGTTCAGGCACTCCCGTCGGGTCTGTGTAGGGTTCTCCGTTCTCATCTCTCGGGATATATCCATAACCGTCGTCAACGCCCCAGGTTGCAACACTCTCTCCTTTGCGAAGTCCTTTACCGCCGTTTAATGTTTTTACGCCTGCGACCTCATCATACAACTCATTATACAAATATCCGTCCGGATTTCCGTAGCCATAGTATTCATTCCATTCCGCAGAGCCTTCCTTCTCAGGGGCAACACATTCACAACTTGCATTCGCATCTCCGTGATGCAGCATGCTGTGGTGACGTGCAAGTGCACGAGAACGGTCAAACTCGCGGTATTCGTTAAGACCGAGCTCATAAAAGCTTCCGAAATCGTTTGACGGGAAAACACGCTTACAATCTTTACACTGAAGTTTCCACGGACGTGCCAATATACTATATCCCCACGGATAAGTTCCGTACTCTGCGCGAATATCCTTTCCGCAGTAGCGGCAAAGCGGAACATCAGGGTCAGAGGGGGTGCCGACATATATTGAGCGCGGAATCCCTTCCGACGGAATCATATCATAAAGGAAGTCAAGCTGGTCTATCCACTGGTCTGCATAGTCTAAATGACTGCTCTGTACCTCATCCTTTGCCCAGTCATACTTTTTATAATTATCACGTGCGTTTTTAACTGTTTCCGCGGTATAATATGTTGCCTTACTCTTCGGATAAATCGCCGTGAGCGAAACTTCTTTTGTTCTGATTCGACCGTCGGGCATTTCGACGGTTACCTCAAAGCGTGCTTCGCTCGTATTTTCCGGGTCGGCATAGACGGGGATGATATTAAGCTTTGAATCAATATCCGCAATTTCCGGAGTAAGTGCTTTTGCTGTTATGATTGCACCCTCCATATCAAGCTCGCGACCGAGATTGCTGATTGACTGCGCATAAAGCGGAACTGTGTCACCTTCAATTCCTGTTGTTCTGATATACTTGCTTCCACCGGCAGATACAGTTATGTCGGTCATACCTTCAGGCAAAACGGTTACATCCATATATCCTATAACCGTATCGTCATTAAAGGTAGATGTTACCTTAATTCTTGCCGTTCCCTCTGCGTGAGTTGAAAGCATATTCCCTTCAACGGTTGCAATCTCGGGAGTTTCCGATTCGTACACCGTCGTTATCGCAGAGGTTGTTGTCACTCTGCCGCTTTTAAGCTTCGGCTGGGCGATAAGACGGGTTTTGTCGTTTGCGAAAAGCTCCGGTGCTTCTGTTTTCGCAGTTGTTGAAACAATCGGGTCTTCTGTTACGTTTACGGTGACAATCTTCTCCACGCTCTTACCATTTACCGTTGCCGTAAATCCGACATTGCTTACACCTTCGCTTATACCTTTAAGGGTAAACGGATGAGTTCCGTTGCCTGCGAGGATGTACTGCGAATATCCCGAAATCTCAACAGCCTCGGAGGATGAGCTTGGAACAAGACTTGTAATAGTGTCAATCACGCCTGTTTTATCCGGTCCGAATCGGCGTACCGTGCCGTCGGACATATAAGCTGTTACCTCACTGTCAAAGGTTTCTCCGACTGCAAGCGCAGTGGGTATCTCCGCCTCGATATATGAAATCTCGGCTTTTTCGGAGAGAGGTGTGAATATAAGACTGTCAAGAGTGAGCCAGGTTGACTCATAATACGTCGCTCTTGCTTTGAACTCTATCGTATGCGCCGCCTCCGTGAGGTGAACGGTGTTGAGCACATTTGGTGTTCCCGTATAGCGTGTGTCCGCTTCATACGAACCGCTCCAGAAGCTGTGGTCACCGATATATTCACCATCAACAAACACCGAATACACTGCACCTATATACGACTTTCCGCCTACAAGAGAGATGCTGTAATCGCTCTCAAACGGAACATCTACGGAAATTGCAAATGCAGTCGTTTTGCTTGTATCCGCAGGCCACAGCTTTGTCGGGCTTCCTGCGTTAACATGAAGAAGCTCTCTCATTGTATCGTTGTAC
>JAFQVE010000237.1 GCA_017408185.1 Oscillospiraceae bacterium
AAATATGAAAACAGCTATAACCGTGTCGAGTGGCTTTCGCATACAGCAGATGAACTCATATGGTTCAGAGGAGCAATAGCGATCAAAAGCAACAAAGACGAAGGAAAGTATGGCGCATACAAAATTCGTGTTCCTGCAGAAGGAACATACAATGTTACCTTGCAGTACAGAAAGGTAGAAAACAACGGCGCTGAAGGCGAAATGTACATTCTGCCGATAGATCAAAAAGATAACATTGAAGGGGCAATAGCAACAGCAAAGGCTGAAGGAAAAGGTCCGCTTCTGACGGTCGACTTTAAAGACAACGATGCAAATGTCAGTGCTGAAGCTTGGGCAACACCATATTTTGAAACGGAACCTCGTTTGTGGACAGCAGAGGCTGCAGGTGAATACATAGTAGTATGGAAAATGGCAGCCGGAAGACCAGGCGCAATGCAGCCTGCAAACCTGATTTTTAATGGCGGAGATACGCTTGCAGTAAGCAGTATTGATTTCAGGGTTTCTTCAACATTGAAGCCAAGTGTAGCTCTGTATTTGTCAGACGGAAGTTCTCCTGATTCTTCTGAGTTTACGGTTACATATGAGTCATCTGACGAAACACTATTGAAGATTAATAATGAAACCGGAAAATTCACCGGGCTTGGTGCTGGTGAAGTAGTCGTAACTGCAAATGTAGAATATAACGGAAACATATATACATCAGAATTTGTAAAAACACTGACCGGTGATGAAACTCTTCCGTACAGCAATGCGGCAAAAACGTATTCATTTATCGAAAAGAGTACAGATTGGCATCAGACCATTGTTTATGAAGGAGAAGGCGGTCCGCTGGATAACGATGTCCGGAATATAACATATGATTACACGGGCGGAAATTACGCATGGTACGGTTCTACAGAATACAAAGCTCAGGCAGCATACTGCTATGCGCACGGCGATGCTGTAAGCGGAAGAATGCGTATGCACCGAAAAGCAGGCGGATGGACAGGTTTCCGTATAATGGTGCCGGTTCGCGGAAAGTATGCCGTCCATATGCAGTATGTTAAATATTTTAATGGAGAGGGACCATCCGACGTATATATAATTCCGTCAAGTGTTTCCCCGGAAAATGCAGGGGACTATCTCACCGAAGATTATTACGTAGGAACAATAAACACACTTGATGTAACTCTTTCCGATTTTGCATTTGGTGATTCATGGATAGGTGAAGTTAACATCCCGGAAGCCGGTGAATATGCAGTTATCTTTAAGGCTAAAAGTACGTGTTATACTTCAATACGCACTTTGACGCTCGATGGCGTAGAAGGGATGAAGCGTGTTGAGATCATTTCTGAAAAAGATGGTGTAGATGTCGGGAAGAGTGTTCGTGCATCTGTGCGGGCGTTTCTTCTTGACGGAACGGAGATTCCTGCCGAAGATTTTACCGTTGAATATAAATCCGAACAACCTCATATCGC
Source organism: Oscillospiraceae bacterium (assembly GCA_017408185.1). The sequence continues at coordinate 1,458 of JAFQVE010000237.1, forward strand.
AAGTGTATCTGATGATGGCACTATTACCGGTATATATGAAGGTATCGCGAATATAACAGCAACGGTGAGATATGGTGCTGATGTATCTAAAACTTCGATTGTTGTAACTGTAACTGATAACAGCGGAATGAAAAGTGCAGAGTTTGCTACTTTCGCTGATGAACTCTATGTCGGCGGCAAAACAAAGATAACACTTCTTGCGAATATGAACAGCGGAAATAAGCTTGCGGTAGGTGTTGAAAATGCAAGCTTTGAGTTTGCTTCCGAGCCGGAGGGCATCCTTTCTGTTGAAGATGGTTGTCTTGTTGCAAATGCTGAGGGAACAGCAACTGTTTCTGCTATTGTATCTTTCCGCGGAGAAACGAAAGAAACAAATGAGCTTACGTTTAACATAAAGGTTGGTACACAGAAGAACCGCACAACAATATACACAGATGAAATGCGCGCGGCGGCACTTGAAAATGCCAAGAATTATGATTGGGCAAAAACAATTGCGAAAAATGCCAAGACAACAGCTGATTTGTATCTCGAACATATAGACTTGATTTACGATATGATTGATCCTGATAATCTTCCGAGATCAATGACCGCTGCATTGCTTGATGACCCGAATGCATACAGCTGTATTTATTGTGGCATTGACATCCGCGACGAGTACGGATCATATGCATGGGGTATTAATCCGATGTCACGTCCGTGGAAGATTCAGTGTCCGGACTGCAAGCGCCTTTTCCCGTCTAATGACTTTGAAAGCTTTTATGAATTGGGAAAAGACAGTTCTGATAAGTTCGACCTTGCGCGAGCACGTCAGCTTCACCACGAAATGCTTTATCATAAGGATGGAGCAGGATGTACATGTACCGCGCCGACTGAAGAAAATACACCCGAATGGTATGAGTTTTATGGCTATGGAAATCCTGAAGGATATCTTTACAATGAGTTATATGCGGAGCTTCGGGATTCCTCAAAACCTGAAACATATAACAAAGATCCGCTCACCAAAGAGGCTGTCGATGGCTCGCGCTGGGGCGTAGATGACGGATGGGGATATGCTACAGGAGAAATAGCATCGTCAGGTGTTCCGATTAGAAAAGCATTTGTTGCTTTTTATAACTTTTCTATATGGTCGGCGGGAAGTCCCGTGCAATACATCGGTAAAGCATTGAAAGCTTTGAAAGAAGCATATCTTTATACCGGAGAGGAAAAATACGGAATAGCCGGCGCAATAATTACCGATAGAATCGCAGACGTTTATCCAACGTATTCATGGGAACCGTATCTTGAATTCCAGCATTCACATGGCGGTATGTATAACGGAAAAATTGATGGTAGCATCTGGGGGAGAAACCATGGAATATGGTTTGCTGAAGCATATGATGCTTTTTGGCCGATAATGGGACATCCGAAAGTTATCGAATATCTTTCCAAAAAGGCAACGGAGTATGGGCTTGAAAACGAAAAGCTTTCTGCAGAAATGATACGTAAAAACTGCGATGACGGCATATGTCGAGAGGTTTTCAAAGCTATAAAAAATTCACAAATAAATGCTAACTTCGGTGCGCATCACCAAACGCTTGCAACTGCAGCCATTGCGCTCGATTCAAAGCCCGAAACGGAAGAAATGATAGCGTGGTTGCTTGCTCCAAGTGTGATAACCAAGGAAACAGTATATAAATACGGTAAGACATTTAATATGTATGTAGGAAATTCGGGCGGCGAAATGATAGCGACAATTTTGCGCGAAGTTGACCGCGATGGTTTTGGCGCAGAAGTAGGCGTAACCTATAATCAGGGGTGGTTCACAAATATTCTGAAGTCGATTGAACTTTTTTATAACTATGACCCGAATTCTATCTTGAATCTTTACAACAATCCGAAATTCCGCAAGATGTTCTATGCAATATATAAAATGACAATGGCGGGAGATTATTCACTGCAGGTCGGAGACCATTACAGCACGGCGGATACAACAAACGACACGGATAGAGCTGCCATGCTTACCGGATATCTGAGGCTGAATGATCCTCTTCTTGCCCGTATGTATCATTCGCTTATTCAAACCCATTCAAATCCTTCGATTTTCAAAAGTATTTTTGAAGCAAGAAACGGAACAATTGATGAAGAGATAGAGGACATTGTTGACGAATACGGGGAAATTGAGCTTTCAAGCGAAAATCTCGCAGGCTTCGGGCTTGCCGTGCTTCGTGACGGTGAAAAGATAATGGGTTCAAATGCGAAGAACTTAAAACGTGACACATGGTTGTGGTATGGAAAAAGCGATACAGCTCACGGGCATCTTGATGTTTTGCAGATGGGTATCGATGCTTATGGATTCAACTTTACTCCGGATCTTGGATATCCTTCGGCAACCGGAAATGACCCGAACAGAGTGCAGTGGGTAATGAACACACTTTCCCATAACACTGTCGTTGTGGATGGAAAAAGGCAAAATGCAATAGATATAGGAAACCCGATTCACTTTGACGATGCAGGTAAAGTCAAGATTGTTGATGTTGAGGCTCCGGATGTCTATGATGCAACCGATATTTACAGAAGAACCCTTGTGTCGGTGCAGGCATCAAATGAGGTTGATTATACGGTTGACTTCTTCCGCGTCCGCGGCGGTAATGAGCATATTTACAGCTTCCACACACAGTCGTTTAATGGCGTAACAACGGACGGCTTGAATATGGAACCGCAGAACGGCGGAACATATGCCGGTGAAAACACAGACTACGGAAACGACCCATATACTCAGAATTCGTCTTCTTACGAAACTGCTTATCCGATTGGATATACCTGGCTTCGTAATGTACAACGAGATAATGAACCACAAGACGGAACATTCTCTGTAAACTTCAAGCAGACTGATTTTAACAAACAGGTTTCTGATTCAAAGGGGTTAAATCTTAAGTGGACAGCACTTAATGACTGGACTCCGTCAAGTGTAGGTATTGCAACTGCTGAACCGCCGAAACTTGCTCAGAACAAGAATATCCCTGAGCTTGACTATATGCTCGTTCACAGAAAGAGTGAGAATAGACTCGATACTCTCTTTACCTCGGTTATTCAGCCGTATAATGGCGAGGAGTATATTGAAAGTATGAACAGCGTTGCGCTTTCTATAGCCGATGGTGAAGAAATAGATGATGATACCGCAAAGGCAGTAAAGGTAAAGCTTAAAAACGGCAGATGTGATTATATCGTTTATGCAACGAACAACGGCGTTACATATACGCTCACGGATGGAAACGTAAGCTTTAACTTCCGCGGATTTGTTGGTGTTTATTCTGTCAATGAAAATGGTGTAAACATTTACTCTTATGTGAATGACGGAGATATCATTGGTGATATAGACACAGTTGCAAGTGTTTCTGGCAAGGTGGTCGACTTTGAAAAAGAGATTTCGCTTGAAAACTATATTGCCGTTGAACTTGATCGTGAGGTTGATGCTTCATCTCTCGCCGGAAGATATATCTATGTTGATAATTCAGGCAAAAGCAACGGTGCATACAGAATTGAAAGCGCAGAAGTTAGCGGAAAGAATGCTGTATTAGATATCGGCGATGTTACTTTGATAAACGAATACCGGGATTCAAGCAATGCTGAACTTGGATATATTTACAATATAGCAGAGAATAACAAATTTGTCATTCCGTTGTCGACAACAGAAGATGCTGCTCCGATATTGGATGATGTCGATGAAAATCTGACAACAAGTGCAGGATCTTCAATCAGTATCACAATGAATGCAACAAGCCCGGCAGAGGAGAGTATAACCTATGTCGGAACGCATATTCCGCGTGGTGCAACGCTTGACAGCGCAAGCGGCAAAGTTACATGGAAGCCAACTGCAAGCCAGGTAGGTACGCATACATTCGTTATAACGGCGCGAGATGCTTCCGGACGCGAAAATAACACAAGCTTTGAGATAACTGTCTACGGATCGACAACAGGCAGCGGTTCGTCAACCGATAATTCCGGCACCTCCGGTGAGGGAACATCCTCCGGCGGTGGTGGAGGTGGCGGAGCCGCACCGACCGATGAGCCGGAAGCTGATACAAGCGGTGGAAGCGGAGAAAATGAAGGAAACACTGATAACACGGGCACGGAAAATAACTCTCTCCGCTTCACCGATCTTGTCAACCACCCCTGGGCGGAGGACGCGATAAACGAACTTGCAGCAGACGGAATAATCAAGGGAACATCTGCAAGCACGTTCTCACCTGCAAATAACATAACACGCGCAGATTTTGCTCTGTTGCTTGTTCGTGCGTTCAAGCTTACAAGTGACAATGCGGAGAATTTTGCAGACGTTACAGCATCTGATTACTTCGCACCGGAGCTTGCGATAGCGCGTAACAATGGAATTATATCAGGCGTTGGTGATAACAAATTCGCACCGCGTAACACCATCACCCGTCAGGATATGATGGTCATAGTTCACAGAGCATTGCAGAAACAGGGTGTAGGCTTCGACATTTATGACGAACCGAAATATGAGGATTTCGACGCTGTTGCGGAATACGCAAAAGAAGCGGTATCTACGCTCATTGGTGCGGGACTCGTTAATGGTAAGAGCGGGAAAATAGCTCCGGCTGATTACACAACCCGTGCAGAAGTGGCAGTGCTTATCAAAAGAATACTTGATTATGTAAAGTAAGCAAACTTACACAAATGGCTGTTGCGATATTTTGCAACAGCCATTTGTGAAGAAAGGAGAAAACCACAATGAAAATAGTTTTTGCGGCAGATATGGCTGCGACTGCAGCTAATGAAGATTTATTCATAAACGGCGATGTTGAAAAGATAACCGACAAGCCAATACTTGAATACCTTGCAAAGTTTGATTTCCGCGTTATGAATATAGAAATGGCGCTTACGGAAACAAACGATCCGATTGTAAAATGCGGACCTAACATTAAAGCTTCGAAGAAAGCGATAAATGCAATAAATAAATTTAATCCGTCCCTTGCTCTTTTATCCAACAATCATGTTCGTGATTTCGGCGAAGCCGGACTTCGCGATACGGTTGAGGTTCTTTCCAAAAACAGTATTCCGTATATCGGAGCGGGCGAGAACCTTGCCGAGTCCCGCGTTCCGTATATCCTGGAACAGGATGGAAAGAAGG
>JAFQVE010000238.1 GCA_017408185.1 Oscillospiraceae bacterium
ATCCGCGATCTTCGCGGTGAGCCTCTTATCCTTTTCGACAAGGGCTTTATCCAGTATGACGTTATAACGTCTGCATTTGCCGCTGCCGGAATTGTACCGAATATCGTTCATCTGTCTTCACAGCTTTATATGATAAAAGAATTCATCTCTTCGGGCTTCGCCTGCGGTTTTATGTTTCGCGATATCGCCGAAACAATACCGAATATTGTGAGCATTCCTCTTTCTGTTCCGATAAAATCAAAGGTAATCCTTGTCTGGAGCAAAGAGCGCAATATGTCAAGCTGTGCAATGAAGTTTATAAACTACGCCAAAACGGCGAAACTGTAATTTTTTGAAAGGAAGTATAAAACCATGAGCGAACAATGCAGTCACGACTGCTCAAATTGCTCGAAAAAATGCGGAGACCGCACTGAAAAATCGAGCTTTCTCGCAGAGCCGAACAAGCTCTCAAAAATAGGTAAGGTTATAGGCGTCGTAAGCGGAAAAGGCGGCGTCGGAAAATCTCTCGTAACCTCTCTTCTTGCATCCGAAATGCAGAAGAGGGGAAAGCGTGCCGCTATCCTTGACGGTGATATAACAGGTCCGTCCATTCCCAAGGTTTTCGGAGTTCACGAAAGCCTCACGGGAAGCGATGACGGCTTAAATCCTGCCGTAACACGCGGCGGAACGCAGATAATGTCCATAAATCTCGTTCTTGAAAATGACACCGACCCTGTCGTATGGCGCGGCCCGGTTATTGCAAATGCAGTAAAGCAGTTCTGGACAGATGTTATCTGGACGGATGTCGATTTTATGTTTGTCGATATGCCTCCCGGAACCGGCGATGTTCCGCTCACCGTTTTCCAATCTCTCCCCGTTGACGGAATAGTCGTAGTCACAAGCCCGCAGGAGCTTGTTACAATGATTGTTGACAAAGCTGTAAAGATGGCAGATATGATGAACATTCCTGTTCTCGGCATTGTTGAAAATATGGCATATTTTGAGTGCGGAAAATGCGGAGAGCGCCATTATATCTTCGGAGAAAGCCGTATACATGAACACGCGGCAGAGCTTGGTATCTCCACCGTCTGCCAGATTCCGATAGATCCGGCACTTGCCGCTCTTTGCGATGAGGGCAGAATAGAAGATAAAAACGGCGAGCTTCTTTCCGATATGCTCGACAAGATAGAAAAAGCATAAACTTTTCAAGAAAAAGGACAAAGACAACGAACTCCTCGTGCTGTATAATGTGTGTAATGTCTTTTTTGGAGGTTTTTCGGAATGTCAGATGAAGTAAGAATCGTTCCCGCACAGGAAGAGCATATAGAAGCTGCGTGTGACATCGCAATCGCTGCGTGGACACCCATCCGCGAAATTTTCCGCCGAGACCTCGGTGATGAAATTTACGAATCTCAGTTTACCGGGTGGCAGCAGTCAAAAAGAGACGCTATTTCTGCCGGTCTCCGCGGTGGGCGCGGCTATATTGCACTTGTTGGAGATACCGTTGCCGGTTTTATTCACTACAGAATAAATGAAGCCACCAAAACCGGAGAGATTTGCGGCAATGCAGTAAATCCCGAAATCCGCGGCAAGGGTATCGGACCGAAGATGTATGAGTTTGTCCTTAACAAAATGCGCGAGGAAGGGATGCTTTTTGCAACGGTTCATACAGGGCTTGACGACGGTCATGCACCGGCGCGCCGTGCATATGAAAAAGCAGGTTTTCATGCAAACCTTCCGAGCATAAATTATTATCAGAAGCTGTAAAATAAATATAATTCGTAAGACGGTGTGGCATTGCCACACCGCATTATTTTATAGAGCTCTATAATGAAAGAGCTCTATAATAAAAGTTGGGGTAACCGAGTAGAGCCTTTATGGCTCTTTGTCAATAGTTGGGGTAAAAACCGAAAAAAGAGAGAAACCGGAAATTCGATTTCTCTCATAATTTGTTTTCTTATTAGTTGGTGATTGTAAGCTCGGTCTCCTTGTCGAAGAGGTGAATCTTCGGAGTCTCGATAGCAATCTTGATTGTGTCGCCAACCTTTGCTGTTGAGCGCGGTGAAACGCGAGCGATAAAGTCGCGGCCCTGGCTCTTGAGGTAGAGATATGTCTCATGACCCATAAGCTCAACAACTTCAACCTTAGCATCGACTGTTGCTTCGGGGTACTGGTTGAGGAATACTTCCTCATCATGAAGAGCCTCGGGACGAACGCCAACGATAACATCCTTACCGATGTAGGACATAACCTCAGGTTTTCTGCCCTTGGAATCCGGAAGCTCAATCTTTGCATCGCCGAATACAATGTATGTCTTGTTGTTTTCGTCAACGAGATGACCTTCGAATGTGTTCATAACCGGAGAACCGATGAATGTAGCAACGAAGAGGTTAGCCGGTGTATCGTAAAGAACGTGCGGAGCAGCAATCTGCTGGATGAAGCCGTCCTTCATAACAACGATACGTGTACCCATTGTCATAGCCTCAACCTGGTCGTGGGTAACGTAGATAAAGGTTGTCTGGAGACGCTCATGAAGCTTAGAAAGCTCAGTTCTCATAGAAGCACGGAGCTTAGCATCGAGGTTTGAAAGCGGCTCGTCAAGAAGGAAGACCTTCGGGTTACGGACGATAGCACGGCCGAGAGCAACACGCTGACGCTGACCGCCGGAGAGAGCCTTCGGCTTTCTGTCGAGGAGATAGTCAATCTCAAGAATCTTAGCTGCTTCTTCAACGCGGCGCTTGATCTCATCCTTCGGAGTCTTGCGGAGCTTAAGACCGAAAGCCATGTTGTCAAAAACAGTCATATGCGGGTAAAGAGCGTAGTTCTGGAAAACCATCGCGATATCGCGATCCTTCGGCGGAACATCATTGCAGAGCTTATCGTCGATGAGGAGCTCACCTTCGGAAATTTCTTCAAGACCTGCGATCATACGGAGAGTTGTGGACTTACCGCAGCCGGACGGACCTACAAGGATAACAAATTCTTTGTCTGCGATGTCTATGCAGAAATCGGAAACAGCGGTAACGCCGCCGTCGAAACGCTTATAGACATGATTAAGCTTTACACTGGACATTGTATATATACCTCCAAAATTTTTATACGTTTTAACACATCATCCGATGTTACCAATAGAGTATATCACTTTGGCACAAAAAAGTAAATTATCTAATTCACCAAACCTTTATTATCGATTTTGTACAAGGTCAACTATACCGATTGTACAAACGAATTTTGCCAAATTGTAAACAACAGTGTCCGC
>JAFQVE010000239.1 GCA_017408185.1 Oscillospiraceae bacterium
CGGAGGCCTCCGGTGCGTCAGTTTTATTTTCCACCTCATCCGCCTCGCCTGTGCTCGGCACCTTCTCCTCAAGGAGAAGGCTTTCATCGTCGGTATCAGACTTGTCGGTCGGTGCGGCGGCACCCCCACCGCCGCCACCTGGGGGTGTTTCCGTTGACGGAGTTTCATTTTTATCCGAAGATGTGCTTCCCGTTGTTTTACCGTAAACCGTTATGGTAAAGTTCGCTCTGCTGACTCTTCCCTCTTCATCGGTTACATCAATCATAAAGAGGTTTTCTCCAACCTGGCTGCCATCCGGTTTCCATACAACTTCGCCTGTTTCGGAATTTAAGCTTGCGCCGCGAGGAATCCTTACTGCGCTGTAGCTTATCTTGCTCTCAGCACTTGCAGAGAGCGCCACTTTTATTGAGCTTCCCGCCGATGTGGCGAGACTGTCGCTCACGGGGGCAATTACCGGCGCGGCGTCATCAACATACGACAGCGGAATACGCGCTTTATCGGTAACCTTTATGTTGTAGTTATAGCCTTTATCAAAGTCATAATCATCAACATAGCTTGTTATAAGCGTTGTGTTCCCAAGATGCAGACGTATGCTGCCATCGATATCCGGCGACGGTGCGGCACGTTCAATACGATACGCCGCATTGTCGGAAAGTCCGTTATCGACGTAGATGTATCTGCCGACGAGCGTTTCGGGGACGACATCACCTTCAAAGTCGATATCCATCCAGTTATCTGTGGAAAGGTCACGTTGGAAAGCGGTCACCTCGCCGTTTTGCGCAGGAAGAAGACCTGTTTTATCAGCAATCGTTGTTCCGTCATTTACATACGAATATGTAACCTTATCATTCACCATTGACACAACGCCGACAAACCCGCAGAAATCAAAGCTTTCAGTTTCGCTGTAGTAAACCTTGTACGGCACGGTGCTGTTCTTCGCATAGACAATATAGTCAACGCGTCCGTTTGTAAGCGTTACCTTTACAGCCTTCGCTTCGTCTGCTATAAAGCTTTCGCCGTCCGAGCGGGTAACGTTCACCTTTTCGATATTCGAAATATAGCGCGTTTTGTTATAAGGCTCTACAACCGAAGTAAACAGCGTGTCAAGCTTTTCCCCATTGCCGAGTCCGTCGTTCTCACCCGTATGACGGGCAAACAGGAAGCGAACCTTTGGAAGTGCTCCTTTGACCTGCGGTGGAATGCCAGAGGTTGTTGTTATCTCATCAAGCTTAAAGGAATTGAGCATTGTAAGACGCACGCGGAGGTCTTTCTGCGCAGGCTTTAAAACCTTATCGTTATCTACAATCTTCCAGTCCATACTGAACACATCTGCATCTGCGGGGTCAGTTGCTCGGTCTACCTCACCGAACCAGCTGTAGGTTCCGAGACCGTCTGTATCATCCACTGCTGTGCTTGATCCCCACTTTTTATCAATGCCCTGATATGAACCGATATAGTTACCGTCATCATCCTTTTGGCTTTCTACCGCAACGTTATCGGAAAGAATTCCTTCAGTTGCAAGGACGTGGAACGAATAGAGATGATCTTCACCGCCGAGAATGTGGAAAAAGTCTACGCCGTAAGAGATATCGTCGTTTGCATCTACCATAACAAGAGTTCTCTTGTATTGCTCAACTCCTTGAGCAGCATACACTGCAGGGGCTTCCGCATCCATTATCTTCACCCTGCCGGAATCATCAAAATGTTCAACGTTTCCGTCAATCGTGCCTTTCTGGTTTACGTTGTTTACCGTTACGGTATTGTGAGCGACCGTGACCTCCTGCATTTCAAAGCGATGCGGATCTGTTGTGTTTTTCA
>JAFQVE010000240.1 GCA_017408185.1 Oscillospiraceae bacterium
AGAGAATTTTCACATTGTTTTGTGAAAATTCTCTTTCATTGTCTTTCTAAGAGGAAAGGTGAAATAAGCGTGAGCCTGCGTATTATTCAGCAGCTTTTATATATTCGCCGTCGGTTACAAGCGTCTGTGCACCGTCACTGTCTTCTACGATTGCATACCCCTTATAGGTTCCTGCTTCATCCGGGACAATAACAAACTGGCTACTGCCGGTTGTCATTGCGATGTTTCTTGTTTTTGTTGTATCGGTGAACATAATGCCCTTTTCAACAACGTTGTTGCCAAATCCGATAAATTCAGCCATAAGCGCACCGTTGAAAGCGTCAAGAATTATCTTCCTTGTATCGCCCGAGAAGTTGAACGGATCGTCAGACCATACCGCAGTTACGGTTGTATCCTTATACGCAAGGAAGCTGTAGCTGTCATCTGTGCTGACAATGACGTCATCCTTTTTCCAGCCCTTAAAATACTTTCCTTCCTGATAATAAGGGGAAGCAGTGCAATTGAGAGTTACCGGATCTCCGTAATTATACGAAACACCGTTAACCTCAACCGTTTTAAGTTTTCCGTAGTTCGGAACATAAGAGTTGTAGCCGCTTACCGCTACCGTCTCTCCCGGCGCTACCGTATTTCCGTCAAGGTCAACCCATGCAGTTGCAGGCTTGTAACCAACCTTTTCCGGAAGCGCCGGAGCTGTGCCATCCGTCAAAAGAATAGCTTCACGCTGACCGTTGGCATTGAAAAATTCAGCTTTATTTACAGAAGCATCTCTGTATACAGCCACGAGGTAGTTGTTCCCCTCCGAAGGTGTGTAGTCAAAGCTCGGTGAGAAGGAAAGGATTTTCTTCTCATCCGTCAAGCCCTGCGCCCAATAGAGGAAGCCCTCTGTGTCCTCCGTACTGACAGTTACTGTATCTGTTGTCACAGCTTCGTGCTCTACTATAGCGTTTGTTGTGTCCGTAGATTTGTAACCGTATACGTTTTTTGCAGCAGAGGTATGATCTTCTTCCTTTGCCGTAAACGCCGCGGTAAGCTCCGTATCATCAGCTTCGCGGGTGAAGGTTATGTGTTGAATCGTACCAAAAACCTCATTGTCCGTATAGGCAGCTGAGGTACTCTTTTGCCAGTCTGCCGGCTTGCTGATTGTTGCAATAAGATAGTAGGATCCGCCGGTAAGCTCCACTCTTTCTGCCGTTTTCTTAAAATCTAGGTCTGTGTTTGTCGCAGCCTTGCAGTGGTTTTCAGATGATAAGTGGATGACATCAGCAGTGGCGCTTCCGAGCTCTGCTGCGCTGTTGATTATCGTCTGCACCTCTTCAAGAGAGGTTACCTTCCAGTTATTTTTGCTTCTTGTCGCTTCACTCACAAGATATAAATCTGTTATTCCGTAGTAATTTTGTCCTCCGTCCTGAGAATTTGTGATCGTCGGCGTATATATGCCTGTAGATGCAGGTGTCCTCGTGCTGTAATCTCCCAAATAGAGCTGAAAAACAACTGCATTTGCATTGGCCTCAGCCGAAACTGAATCGCTCTGAGCCGCAAACAGAACAAATCCGCCTTTATGGGCCTGAACCTTTTCTTCGCTTGCTCCACCTAAAACCTGCACCAATTTCCAGGCATTTCCGTCCTTAACGTTTGCAAGCCCGTAGCTTGCCAATTTTGTTCCGTCATAAATATTTGTGGTATCGGTTTTTCCTATTGCTACAGCCGTAAATTTGTATTCATATGACTCTACTGTTTCATCTGCCGCAAATACTGTCCCTGCCGGAAGCATTGCTGCGAGCATTGAAAGTGCCAGAATAATAGCAAATAATTTTTTCATTTTTTTACACTCACTTTCATTTAATTCTGTCGTACGCGTTTTCATAAACCTCAAGAACTTTGTCTACGCCCATTTCATTGACATCCTCAACAAAAGCGTCAAATCCGGTGAGCGGCTCCTGACCAAGCACGAACTTTGCCACCATCTCGTTTACAAACACTTCAATTGCCGTGCCATCCTGGGTTTTAATCTTCTGTTCCTCTGTGGTAAGACCGAGATAGCTTTTCGGGTTGGGATGCTCTACAGTATGCTCAAGAACCAGATCCCGTGTTGAAGAAAGAAGCTCAGACTCAAATGCATCGACCGCCTCGGGGTCAAAACGGGCAACCGTGCCCGGAAGCGAGAAGCCGTAAAGAGTATTCGGCTGTGCGCCGGTTTCATCTGTAATATAGACACGCTTGCCGTCTACAACATTATACGTCTCTCCCTCTTTACCCCATGAGAGAAGCTCTTCCGCTTCGTCGGAATAGAACCAGTCGAGGAATTTTGCTGCATTTGTTATCCTTTGTTCATCCTTTGTGTTGCAAATAACATATCCGTATGGGTCTATGTTATACTTTGAAAGCATTGATGCACCCTCTTCGGCATCGGCAACCGGAGGCGCCATTGCGGTAAGCGTGAAATCCGGATTCTGTACACGTGCAAGAGGCGTGAAGAAGTCAATTCTCGTCTGATAATCAGGGAAGATGAATCCCTTATCGGTTGTTATGAGCTCCTGCCATGTTGTGGCGTTTATCGTGAAGAAATCAGCCGGGATAAGCTTTTCATCAACCATTCTCTTGAAATAGGTTATCATGTCAAGCATAGTATCCTCTGTTGCACCGTAGCTCCAGATATCGTTGTTGTAGTCGTAATATTCATAAACTTCAAAATATTCTTTCCACGACGAGCCTATCATGCACATAAACGCCATACCGCTTCGCATTGAGAACGGATATGATTCCGGATACAGCTCTTTAAGCTTTTTACAAGCGGTATATAATTCGTCCATCGTTGTCGGAACCGCAATATTGTGTTTATCGAAAATATCCTTGCGGTAAAGCCACGCACGAACGCCCTGCATTCTCTCGCGACCGTGTGTCGGAGAGTAGTATATCTTGCCGTCTACAGCGCGGCGCGGCTTTAAAAGTCCTTCGCGCTCTTTTTCCGGCAAAGAAGAGATATATGCGTTAAACTCAGGCATATGCTCGCTAAGCTCATCAAGCGCGATAAGTGCGCCCTGCTCAGCATATGTATCCGTTAAAGGTTTGCTTCCAAAGGCTATAAGGTCGGGAAGCAGGCTTTTATCCGAGAACATAAGCGGAATCTTTGTTGTGTAATCGGTTTGCGGAATCGCCTGGAGCTCAATATTCGCCCCGGTTTCCTCACGGATATACTGCCACGCTTTGCTGTCGCTATCGGATGGCCAGCTGGGGTGTGATTGGGTGACAACCTTGATAACGCCGCCTGCACCGAGCGTGTTATCCTGTACAGTCGGCTTACACGCGCAAAGTGCAAAAAGCATTGTTGTTGCCAGAGTAAGTGCGATGAATTTTTTCATTTTGAAGTTACCTCCTGTTTTCTTCTCCGTGTCTTCCTGAGCGGAGTGACACAGCATTATTTAATTTACTTTTTCGTATAATCCAATATGCGCTTGATGAGAACTGCCACCTCCGCTCTTGTCGTGTAATCTGTCGGTGCAATACGTCCGCTCTTACCGTTTACAAGACCTACGGAGAT
>JAFQVE010000241.1 GCA_017408185.1 Oscillospiraceae bacterium
ACAAAAGAGTTTATTTGCTCAACTCTTCTACCCAACAACGTCCGATAGCGGAGATAAGCTGCAATGCCGCCGTGTGCGCACCCTTGGGATATGCTCTGAAAATACGGAAGGTCTCAAATGCGATCGTGCCGTCGTAACCAATATCCTTAAGTCCCTCCACGAAGCCGGTCCAATCGCAATAGGGAACCTTTGCGGGAGTGAGATAAGAGTAGGGGATCATATGAAGATCCATAATTCCGTCGTTGTCGTGAACGTGCATAACTGTGAGTCTCTTGCCAAGCGTGGTAACAAAGCTTTTTACGTTTCGTCTTGAAAGATTTGCGTGCCCGATATCAAAGCAGAAGCCGAAATAGTCTCCACCCGCCTCGGCATTGAGCGTGTCCAGCATTTTTACGCAGTCATCGGCATTTGAAAGCCGACCCTCGCCGTTTACTCCGTTTGCTCGGGTGTTGAACAGATTTTCAAGACAGATCTTCACCCCGTTATATTTTTTGATGACGGGAATAAGACCGCGGTATATTTCAAGATTCCTTTCGTATTCCACGGAAAAATCAAATTCCGTGGGGTGAACAACTATTGCGGGACAGCCCACGTATTCACATACCGCAAAGCACTTATCAAGAACTGTAAGAATATATTCGTTTACCTCGGGCATTCCGGGATAGAATACCGGGAAGGGAGCGTGCATCTGGCTTACGATAACTCCCGTTTCCTCGGAAGCCTTCTTCAGAGGTGTGAAGAAATCAAGTACCTCTTCTACAGGCTTTTCAAAAAGCTCATTCTTTTTGCCGCTTGCAGCAAGCTCCCTTGTGGAAAAATACATATCGATATTGAAGTCTACCGCCTCAAATCCGCACTCCTTGATATACTCGAATGAACCCAGAGGATCGCTGTCATTGTACCAGCCACCCGATTGCACACCTACTTTTACCATGGTTATTCTCCTTAACGCTTATTATGATATCATTATAATACCGAAAAACAGAAAAGTCAATATAATGTGAGCTTTTTACAAAAAACAGCTTCAAGCAAATGGGTGATGTTCTTAGCGGAAAATTTGAAAGCTCCACTAAGTGCGAGCATCGCATTTGACCGGTCAAACGCAATATGGGCTAAGCCCAAACCCTATTATAAGCAGAAAGAGATAACAAATCGGTTATTTGCCGAAATGTTATCTCTTTTTCTGTTAGTAGTAAGTATGTATTAAATATTAGCCAAGTCCGCCGGGGTTATCGTTTCCGCCCTGTCCGGGGAAGGTGGGATCGGTAAGACGTCCGTTGGTGAAATGCATTGCCTGAATATAGAAGGTAGCGTTCTCAAGGGTCTTGCCCTTTACTGTTCCGGTGAAGGTTACCTTAACCCAAGCGCCGTTCATTGCAACTCTGGTAAGATTGTATCCTGCGGTAAAGTCGGAAGCCTTAAATCCGTCTCCGAGGTATGCGTTCTGGAGAGCGGTCTGAAGGTCATTATGAACGAAGGGAGAAAGGTAGAACTGAACCTTGCTGTCAGTGGTCTTAACGGTAACGGCGGAGTCTTCGCAATCCTCGAACTGGAAGTTCGCGTTGCTGGGAGTCGTCCATTCGTTACGAACGTAGTAAACAGTGCTTTCTCCGTCAAGAGTTATCTTATCCCACGTGCCGTTGGACTGGGATCTGTTGAGCTTGGTTCCGAAGGGAACGGTCTTTACAGCAGTTCCGCTGGTGCTGGGTGTAGCGCGAAGCTTAAGCTCAACGCCTGCGTATATAACGTCATTCTTATCTACATAATTTGCATTGGGGTCGGTGGGAATATCGATTGTGCCGCTGTTTCCGCCGTCCGAGGTGGAATTTCCACCGCCGATATCGGAGCTGTCGGAGGTATCGTCCTCCTCTTCATAGTAGCCGCCACCGTTTTCTACGGGCTTCTTTTTGTTATTACAGGATGCGAGGGTAACCGATGCTGCCGCGAGAAGAGCAAGCAAAATTGCCAATGTTTTTTTCA
>JAFQVE010000242.1 GCA_017408185.1 Oscillospiraceae bacterium
ACCAACGCCCTTGACAACGCCTGTTTCTGCATCTACTGTTGCCATGCCGGAATCTGCGGAGGAATAGCTTACCTCGGCATCTTCTGCCGCCTCGCCATTGCTCATATAGAGCGAGGAGGAAAGCGCCATATCCTCATTGATGTTTATCTCATTCTTCGGTGCAGTGAGAAGCGCCTTCATCGGAGCATCTTTCTCAAGACCTGCAAGCGAAAAGCTCCGGATATTGGCATAGCCGTTGTTTTTCGTTGTGTCGCCTCCGTTTGCACCGTTATTGAGCATAACGACATAATATTCGCCTGCAGTGAGGTCAATCTCGCTGAGCGAAACCTTTTCGCTCGTTTCTTCCTCACTGTAGCAATTTATCGCCGAGCCAATCAAAGTATCCGCAGTTGCATTTGCAAAATCAAAAGCTCCGTTCGCCGGGAACATATATACATTCAGCGCTGTTGTTCCCGCGCTCTGTTTTACCAGATCAAGCTGCGGTATATATTTCCCGTCAGCAGGAACAAAGACTTTTATTGCATATTTGGTTGTCTTATAGAACAGAGCGAGGTATTTCTCGCCTGCATCACCCTTTGCAGTGATGCGGCTTGCATTGTTGTTATTGAAATGACCTGCATATTCCCAGAAGCCGTTTGTTTTCATATAGTTAAGGCTTTCTGCATCGTTTACAGGGTGTAGCGATTCAATCGCTGTGCCGAGATCATAGATCACCGCAAGCGTTTCCTCTTCCTGCTCTCCTCCGCCCTGGAGCTCGCCGGTCACGGTTATTTTAACTTCAGCGCGTCTTTCGGGCATACCTGCCTTTGTGTAGTTGACAAAAAGCTTTACCGAACCTGCCGAGAGTCCTCTCACGAGACCGCTTGCAGAATCGACAGTTGCAATAGCTTCATTCTCCGAGCCATAGGTGACGGTTGCGCCGTCATATGCGCTTCCGTCACTCATCGAAATTGATGATGAAAGGTTAAGCGTCTCACCTGCTTCAAGCTCTGTCTTTGAGGCAGTGAGCATCGGCTTCATCGGGACAGGCTCGGTGATACCGCCCGTCAGGGTGAAGCTTTCGATATATGTATATTTACTCTTTGTCGGATTATAGAAGACAACATAATGCTCGCCTTCGGAAATTTCCGTTGCATTTCCCGGAAGAGATGCCTGCTTAGCTTCTGCCGCATTGCAGGCAAATGTGCCGAGATTGACTCCGGTTTTGAAAATCTCCTTATCATTTCTTATGCCGGTCAGGCTCTCGGCAATCGACTCGTCGAGTAGGTACACCTGCACGTTGTTGTCCGAATTCGGGCTTTGTATAACCTCAAGTGACGGTGTGTAGGTTCCCGTTTTCGGAACATAAATCTTTATCGCATACCAGCTGTCGGTATGATAAACCTGAAGAAGATTTATGCCTGAAAGCTTCTGGCTTTTTATTCTTCCTGCAGCTCCCTCATAGTGGGAATAATATTCCCAGAAGCCTTTCGTTTCCTCGAAATCGAGGCTTTCTTTATCGTCTACAGGATGAAAATCCTTCATCTTTGCGCCCAGGTCATAAGTGATTTTCACCGCTGACGGCGTTTCTGCCACAGTTGCAGGTAATATTCCCGCAAGCAATGACAACACAAGAATAAACGACAATATTCTTTTCATTTTTATAATCCTCCTTAACAATATATAATTCCATTTTAATATAATTTTAACATTCACCCTTTTTAAAGTATTGCATAATCCTACACATTTTTATTGACACTATTTCCCTTTCCGATTGACAAACATACTTCTCTCCGATAAAATAAACAGAGGAAGGAGGCGAGCGAGATATGAAGCCGCAGTTTGACAGGCTTAACAACTATAGTTATTGCATTTGGCGCATCAGCAACGATCTCTATAAAATCAGAAAATCTTATTATCCGGAGGAAAGAAAACCGACGCTGTCACACTTGCACGATTTTCCACAGTTATGGTATTGTGTTAAGGGCAGTTTTTCTCTCGTCACGGAAGAAAAGACCTACGAACTCACAGCGGGGCAGATATTTGTTGTCCCGCCCGGTATGAATCATATATTTCTTGTTCCCGAAAACATGGATGCAGAAATTATTTCTGCCGATGTCAGATTTGATTTTTTTAACAATACGCAACCCGGAGAATATATCAACACAAAGCGCGGACTCTTTATGCACTATTTTTCAAAGGAGCTTCGCCTTCCCGTTCCCGAGCCGATTACGCTTAGCAACCAATCCCGCGCAATTCTTCAGGAAAATTTTTCAAAGCTTGTGCTGAATCAGCTTGCCGGTGTACCAAATATTGAAAGCGAAGCCTTTGCGTTGTTTGAAAGCACATTTTCACTCCCCGAGCTGAGACTTCCACAGGAATCCGCAGCCCGCGCTGAAGTGCTTTGGAGAGAAAAAATTCAACCTATTCTCCGCGTTGTCGGATATATCAACAAAAATTACGCTGAAAAAATTCTCGTTGAAGATATGCTTAAAATGAGCTGTCTCGGACATACAATCTTCTTCTCAACTTTCAAAAAAATTATAGGTGATTCATTTTCGTCATACCTTCAGCAGATCAGACTTTGGATGTGCCACTCCATGATGGCTCACACAAATTTTTCAATGGCACACATTGCAGCATTCTGCGGTTTCTGTAACCAGTCGCATATGGAGCGCGCATATAAAAAATACGCAGGAAAGCTGCCTAAAAAAGCAAGAGCACATTCGAAGGAATGGTGGAAAGAACAAGCAGAAAAAGAAGCCCAAGAGAAAGCAGCCGCGGCAAAATAGCCGTCGGCTGCTTTTTACATAAAACGTAGGATTGTGCAATGCACATTAAAAGTTTTATGTTATACTTATTTATTATCTGATATGGAGGAAGCACAAATGTTTGACGGTAATGACAAAAGCTTCTGCTCCGAATTTCTGGAGAAAGTCGTAAAAAAGCTCTCTGTTATCTCGCGCAAAATCGGCGCAAATTTCCCTTCGACAAACAGCCGCACGGGAAAATTTGACCCAAAAGAAAACAACGATAAGCTCGCAAGCTGGACAAACGGCTTCTGGCCGGGTATGATGTGGCTTATGTACATAAAAACAGGCGATGAATACTGCAGGAAAATCGCCGAGGAATGCGAAGAAAAACTTGATAAGGCTTTTGACATATTTTTCGGACTTCACCACGATGTCGGATTTATGTGGGAGCTATCTGCCCTGGCAGACTATAAGATAACAAAAAACGAGCGTTCACGCGCACGTGCGCTTCACGCCGCAACGATACTTGCAGGGCGCTATAATCCGAACGCCGGAATGATCCGTGCCTGGGATCATGCAAGCTCTCGCGCAATTATCGACTGCATGATGAACATACCTCTTCTCTACTGGGCAAGCAAGGAAACGGATGACCCTCGATTCGGATATATTGCAGATTGCCACGTGGAATCGGTGATGAAGCATTTTATAAGAGGCGACGGTTCGGTTCATCATCAGGTAGTCTTTGACCCCGAAACCGGCGAAATCCTCGAAAAGCCCCAAGGGCAAGGTGCCGCACCCGGCTCATCGTGGTCAAGAGGACAGGCGTGGGCGATCTATGGCTTTGCTCTTGCATATCTCAACACCGGAAACACGGACTATCTTGATGTATCAAAATCGGTTGCCCACTATTTCATTGCAAACATAGAAGACGGTGAGCTTCCCCTTCTCGATTTCCGCGCCCCCGAGGACAAGAAATATTTTGATGCATCTGCCGCGGCAATCGCCGCCTGCGGACTAATCGAGCTTGCAAAGGCAGTCGGAGAATTGGAAAAGAAGATCTATGAGAATGCCGCAATGAAGCTTCTTCGCGCTCTGTATAAAGACTTTGACGAGAGCGAGGATAATCTCTGGCTTCTGAACAAGTGCTCTGCCTCCTGGCGCGTTCCGACAAGCATACATATTCCGTATGTATTCGGCGACTATTATCTTCTTGAAGCACTGATGAAAATCGACGGCAACGACGGTAGTTTTACCGTTCACGGATAACAGAATATTATCGATATGCGACAAAAACACCGCACGGGAAAATCCCTGTGTGGTGTTTTCATTTATCATCATTTTGAGACTTTAAAGTCTCATTTAATCATTTTTTTGCAGAACGGGCAATCGGGCTTTTTGCAAAGAAGCGCGAATTCATCTTCCTTTATCATCTGCGTGGTTATGTCATAAAGCTCACGGAGCTCCATACGGTAGAGCGTTGCAAGCCCGAACGGAACTTCATATATATGGAGTCCGCGTTTTTTTGCCTCGTCATAATATGCGGTATTGATTCCTCCATAGAAATTGCGGCATCCAAAGAGATGGCGGTCTATCAGCGCATTGCACCTTCTTCCCTCTTTATCAACATACTGAACAACTGCAGGCTCGGTGTAGCTCACTCCTGCCATTGTTTCAACATAGTGCAGGAAGGTGTTTGAGCCGGGATGACAACCAAGGAACACAACGCTTGCGTTTTTCTCCAGTGCCTTTCCAAGCGGAGAGGTTTCACCCGTCGGCGCATCGAGAAGCCCGTGTCCTGAGACAATATACTCCGCATCCTTTCCCATCGCAACCCATTCGTGTGTCGCGTGACCTGAGCGGTAAGCATCATCACGTTTTATCATTGCTTTTGGCAAAAGTCCCGTTCTCACGGTCTTATCACGGAGATTTCCGTCTTTTCTTGTGTCATAAGGGCGGAAGGCATAGCCGCTGTTGACAGATCCGTCAAACATAAGATAAGGATTTGTGAATGACGGAGCCATAAACGTTCCGTTCTCTCCTATCACTTCGCTGATAGCGCCGAGCATTGCATCAGCACCGCCTTCGAGATAGCCCATACCTGAAATACCCGAATGGACAACGAGGGTATCGCCTTCTTTTACTCCGAGCGAGCGAAGTGCTTCGACAAGTCCTTCTTTTGTGAGCGGATTCTTTGCTTTCATATTGAGATAGCCGTATTCAGAAAACATTATGCATCTGTGAAGCCAGGTCTTTATCTCTGCCTCGGTAAATAAAAATCCTCTGTCCCACTCAGCCTCATCTATTGCGGCACGGAGAGTTTTCACTCCATCCATTTTTGAGAAAACTTCAGCAAACTTATTATAAAGCATACCGCCAAATCCCATCAGCTTTCTTTCCTTCGGAATATTCGGCATATCGTGTGGGAAGCCTCGCATTGCGCGGGAGAAAACAAAGTTTTCGCAATAATCATACCACGGTGTCGCCTCAAGCTTTTCGGGTGCTTCCTTGATAACTTGCGGCATTATTACTCTTTCCGCCGCTTTGTTTATTTCATCTGTATTTCCCCAAAGTGCGAGATTCTTTATCTTGCATACCTCGCGGTTTCTGATAAATTCCATTCTCGCTTTTGCATCACTTCCGGGACGGATTTCTTTCTCTGCTTCCGCCTTTAAAACCTCATTTGCCTTTTCCACAGCACCGGGAAGAATTTCCTTCACCTCATCCTCGGTAAGTGTTGCCATTGCGCGCACCCATTCTGCAGAAAAAGCGAAGTTTGCACCTGACATAGAGAGGTCTATCAAACTCTTATCATTCTGAGAGGAATTATGGTGATATCCATGAGGTGCATAAAAAATCCAAACGGTCGGCATACCTATCGAGCTGTCTCCGAAGAAGGTATCATCACCCATACCATGGTCACGCTTCAAGATTTTTATTTCGGGATGGTTTTTCTTGAATTTTGCATCAGTGATATCAAGGATAATATTAGCTGCAGAACCGGGTATATCGGAAGCCTCTTTTGAAGTAAGCATACGCTGTACCGTTCTATCACTTGTGCATGTGAATCCATCCATATTGATTGCACCGATTGTTCTTTCCGATAAATCACCGCCATAATATTCGCAAACGGCAGACATACCATAAAGCTCGGATGCAAACACCACTCTCACGCTGTATTTAAGATCTATCTCCCCTTTTTCGGAAAGCTCGCGGAGCGCTTTCAATATGCCGATTGAAGCAACAACACCGTTTGAATTATCATTTACAAGCGGCTCACAAGTATGCGCCAGTATCCATATCTCACGTTTATCTTTTCCCGGAAGATATGCACTTACTGCAGGAAACTTTGATTCATAACGCTTTGCATCGGAGAAGATATGAGCTTTTACTACACCGTTTGAACACGCCTGACGAAGCGCAGTTCCGTTTTTTTCACTTATTTGAAAAGAAATAAAATCCCTGTCACCTTCTTTTATGTGCCACACACCGCTTTCTGTTGCAGCATTAGCCCAGTACACACCGTCGGGATCCATATTCGGGTTTTCAGAATAGTCAGAAACCCATCCGATTGCTCCCAGATCAAGAAGCATACGTATAGCATCACATCTTGGCTGTGTCCTTTGGTCAAGAAGAACAAGACACCCCTTGACATCAACACCAAATTTCATCTGTGACTCTGTTACAATGCGCACGTCAAGACCTTCCGGAGGTGTTGCAACAGAATGCTTTACTGCATGGAGAGGCTCTCTTTCATAATCGGCAATAACGGGGTTTTCAATACCCGGAACTTTTGTGATAAGCTCAAGGCTCATTTTATTTACATCCCAGCCTATTGCCATACATTTATCCTGATAACAGGTTTTTCCGTCTGCCGGAAATTCAAGGTACTCCGCATCAAAGCCTTCTTCACAGAGGAGATTATATATGTATCTTGCGGCTTTTTCAATTTCCGGATATGTCTGCTTTTTCTCGTGACGGTAAATATTCAATGTATGCTCAAGAAACCATTTTTCATCGAACATACTTTCAAAGGTTTTCATATAGTCTCGCATATCTTAACCCTTCTTTACTTCGTTATATTGCATACGGAAGTCAAGCTCACGAGGAAGCTCCGGTGCATCCCCTCCGCGCTTTTCTCTTATGGCATCCCAAAGCTCCGATGTTATGGTTTCGCCTTCTCTTATATCTGCAACGGTTATGTATTTGCCACCGTTTACGATGATTTTTTCCGCTTCGTCAATATCTCCGATTCTTGTGAGCGCATATGCATAGAAAAGCATACAACGCTCGTTTTTCTTCACGCTTTCGGAAGCTATGTTATAGAGCTCAACTGTTTTTTCCGACTTCTTTGTTTCATAGAGGCAGCGGAAAACGGCTTTTGCAAGCGAGATATCGTCATTTCTGTTTTTAAAAGCAGAAAGCATATGACTTGCATAGTCATCCTCACAGTTTTCAAGCTTTGCGATTATTCCAAGAACATAATATGCCCAAGCCGATTCTGTGAGCTCTATGGACTTTTCAAGAAGTGGTTTTGCCGCCCTCAGGTTTCCTTTTGCTGTTTCCGCAGCACCGAGGAGATAATATGCATACCAGTTATCACTGTCTTTTCCGTCAATCGCATCATAGAGAAGATTCAGCCATTCTTCCCGTATCTGATATGAAGCAGGTACTTCCTTCGTATCATGTTCACCGACAGTACCGTTTTCAAGGAGCGATATCCAGTTTTTCTGCATTTCATCGGTTTCTGCAAAGCTCAAGTGATCACACATAATATCGCGTTCACCCGATTTTTCACGGCGAAGGATTTCAAGACTTGCCCAGCCTTCGTTTTCAAAGACGCTCTTTGCAGAAGCTTTTGCCATTTCACGGGTATCAGAAAGGACAGTTTCGAGGAAGGACTTGGTTATGCTCTTTGCAAATATGCCCTCAACCTCTTCTCTTGCCGCTTTCCACTCGCCGTGTACTTTTTCCTTATCTGCCTGCATTGCGCCATAGGTTTCAACCCACTCCCAGACAGTTCGCGGAGGCATCGGGAGACATTCAAGCTGAGTGCGCGCAAGACCGATCTGAATCTCGTTGTAGCTTCCGTCCTCTCCGTCTGCAGTGAGGTAGTTCTGCCAACGTCTTCCTCCCTGGGAATCGCCCCATACGAAGAGCTTTCTTCCACGAAGGATATCGGTTGATGAGGTTGCAAGGCCGTAGCCGTTTTTATCGAGCTGACAGATATATTTGAGGCTGTCACTCTTTGTTTTCCAGAAATAATCGTATGCGTTTTTACTGTTAAGAGGATATGTAACATCCACGCCGTTATAATATGGGATGCTTTCAATATAATAGCCGCCATCCCTTGAAAGATAAGTCTCTTCCGCAGGAACTATGACGCGTGCGCCCTCTTCCTGCACTGTTGCGATATTGCTCCACCAATACATCGGCGCCGTATCCTCATTGGGGTTTGTGATACGTGTTCTCACATAAAGAACTTCAGAGCCATCGGGAAGGAAGATATCCATCTGTGCAATGCAACAGCGAATGCGCTCAAACCAATAGAAGCGAAGCACGGGTGTGCCGTCGGAAAGCTTGGTCTCTGCGGTATTTACAAGCGAGCAGGTCATAGGGCTATGGCCGAGAAAGCCCATATTCCACTCAACGCCGCCGGATGTCCAGGCGTTTCTTACAGCAAGGTTGCAGGGACGTATAACACTGTTGCGGAAAAGAAGCTCTTTTCCTGTTCTTTTATCTATAAGCGACCACATTTTTCCGCCGAGAGCCGGAATGAACATCGCCTTTAAGTTTTCGTTTTCGAGATATGCCACATCATATTCCGTATCATAAAGCTCTCTGCCATACAGATTCTGCTCGCGGTATGGAAAAGCATCATAAATGCGGCCGTAGTTGAAGAACATTTCTTCATCTTCCGGGAAATTTCCCAAAGTCTTCTTCCCTCTATTGTTGATATTCAGAGTCAGAAGCGGAAGAGAGCTCTCTCCTCCGAAATCTGCAGACGGTATAACAAGCTTTTCAAATCTAAGACTTGACATAAGATTCACCTTTCATATAATATGAAATTTGTTTCATTATATCACTACCCGAAGAATCAGGCAATACAAAAAAGTCCAATCTCATTATATTTGCATATGCACAAAACACACTTCTGCAAAATATTACTTATACATATCCTCATCACTTATTGTTTCATAATACCAATCGTCACCGCTGTTCACGCGAACAACTGCGCTTCCGACCTCGTGGGAAATGAGAGTGTCGGCAAGGCGCTTTCCGAAGAACATAAAGTTTTCGACTTCATTTTTATAATGTTGTCTGTATGTCGCGCGGTGATATGCGCCGTCATTATTCGGAACAAAGACCGCAATCGGATTGAGCTTTTTGATAAATTCCGAGCTGATGTCATACTGGAAGTGATGGTTGCCGTAATACCAGTGGCAAGAAAGCTCATCGCTTCTTTTTGTCTTTATCATATCGCTCATATATCTCTCAAGGCAGAAGGCATAGTTATCCGATGCATGGAAATAGCGGAAGCCTTTATAATCCAGCATAAAGGATATTGATGTTGCATTTTCATAGTTGTGCTCATCTATGCGGTAGAAGGGCTTGTTATATACCTCACCCTTTGCTCCGTCCTCCGTATAACGGCTGTTGGTTATAAGAACATCTGCGCCGCCGAGATCCCATATTTTATCGAGCTCGTCATAATAGCAGACCATTGTTGAATCGATATATCCGAAGTTGCGGAGATATGCATAGCGCTCCTCCGGGCTCTTCTTTATGAGCTCCTCGACCTTTTCTGCATCAGGCTTTGTGATACCATTCATTTCAAGGATCTCATCCTTTTTTCCCCAGTGGTCTTTGTGGAAATGAGTGAGAATGTAATAATCGAGCTTGATGTTGTGCTTTTTAAGATACGGAATGATCTTCTCCTCTGCGGTTGAGTCATATCCCGAATCGATGAGAAGATATTTTCCGTTGGGAAGTCTCATAAGCGTGGAG
>JAFQVE010000243.1 GCA_017408185.1 Oscillospiraceae bacterium
ACGTCAGCCATAATTGAGCGCGTGTTTTCCTCTGCTCTTATGTGCGGAGCACCGGACATAAGAAAGCGTTTGTTGTCAAGTCTCATTGCCGCTCCTCCTTTTTTGCTGCAAGTATCTTCTGCTTTGCCGCACATATGGCGGAAACGAGGGATATGCGCGCCGGGCAGACATATGCACAGCATCCGCATTCCGTGCAGTCTGAAACGTTTTGCTCTTCGCAGTCGGAAAGCCTTCCGGCCTTGTAAGCTCTGTAAATATAAAGAGGCATGAGGTTCATAGGGCACGCATCAACGCATTTGCCGCAACGTATGCATACGCTCTCGGGCTCGTTCTTATCTTCGCCGCGGCAGAATGCAAGAACTGCATTTGTGCCCTTTTGCACCGGGGCATCAAGCGAAAACTGGGAATGCCCCATCATCGGTCCGCCGGCGATTATGCGGTCAGGATGCTCAAGAAATCCGCCGCACGCATCAAAGAGCTCCTCAATCGGAGTTCCGATTTTAACAAGAAGATTTTTCGGGTTTGCAACGGCAGAGCCGGAAACCGTAACCACGCGCTCATAAAGCGGCTTTCCTTCGCGCACGGCGCGGGAAAGAGCAACGGCGGTGGAGACGTTTACGCAAAGCACGCCGACATCGGCTCCCGTTCCTTCCGGGGGAACCTCGCGCCCGAGCAGTGATGAGATGAGCTGGCGTTCTGAACCCTGCGGGTACTTTGTGTGTACAACAGAAAGCCTGATTCCGGATTTTTTTGTAAAAACGCGCCGCATTTCCGCAATCGCGTGCGCCTTGTCCGATTCAATTGCAAGGATCACCTCTTTCGCGCCGACTGCCTTTGCAATAACCATTGCACCGTCGTGGAGCTCTTCGCTGTACTCTACCATAATTCTGTTGTCCGCCGATACATACGGCTCGCATTCCGCACCGTTTAAGATAAGCGTGTCAACACGCTCAGAGGCATCGAGAAGCTTTTTTGAGAGCGGGCGCGCCGAGCCGCCGAGGCCCACAATGCCGCATTCCCGTGCAATGGCGGAAAGCTCCTTCGCAGAAAGTGTGCGGAAGCGGTCATACGTCTCGCTGACGGGGATTTGCTCGTCTTCAAAATCGTTTTCGATAACTACGGATAACACCTTTTCTCCGGAAACGGTGATGCGCGGCTCCACCGCACTTACGGTTCCGGAAACAGGGGAGTGAACAGGGCAGGAATCCGGGGAGGTTGATTCCGCAATCTTCTGCCCGACGAGCACGCGCTCGCCCACATCAACGATAGGACCGCAGGGCGTACCCTTATGCATTATAACAGGGAGAACGACCACCCGCGGTGGCTTCATCTCCTCAATGGGTTTTTTATGTGTTGCCGACTTTTTAGTGTCGGGATGTATTCCGCCTTTGAAATTAAATGCCATATATTCCACCTCTCATTTGTTGTGCTTTCTATATCCGGATTAATTTTTCATACATCTATACATATACTATTTTACAATAAATCGAGCCGTAAAGCAAGCTTTACGGCTCGATTTTATCCCTGTTACGAGAAAATTTACTTTTTCGTGAATTTTCCGCACATATCGCGCATATTCACGGCGCTTATATCAGAAAGCTTCTGAACCTCGCCCCACTTATATTCAAAGCTCTTGTCAAATAAGCCCGCAACTATAAATCCCGCACGCTTTGCCGTGTCTGCGGCAACAAAGGAATCCTCAAAAACGGCGGTGTCGCAGGGCTCTGTACCGAAAAGGGCGCACCCGCGCAGATAAATGTCCGGAGCTTCCTTGCCGATGCCCGTCTCACGGCTTGTGAAAATTTCTTTGAAAAAGTGCCGGACGCCAAGCCTTCTAAGTGCGGCATCCGCCATATATTTTTCCGTTGCCGTTGCAACGCACATGGGAATCCCCATTGCATCAAGCTCTGAAAGAAGCTCAAAAACTCCGTCTTTTAGCGGAACCTCGTGAAGATACCGGTGCTCAACCGTGCGATTTATTGCATCGGTTACCTCATCGTGGCTTCCCTCGATGCCGTATTCTGTTTTCATAAAGCGCACGGCATCATACACGCTCATGCTGCAAAACCGGCGGTCAACATCCTCGCGCGGAGTCTTCCCGCAGGATTTCAAAAACTCACTGCCGACGGTTTTCCACACCTGCATGGAGTCTGTCAGCGTTCCGTCCATATCAAATATAGCACCGCGTATTTCAATCATATTTAAAGCTTCCTTTCATCGCGTTTTCACAGAAAAACGCGTGTGACATAGCCACACGCGTGTAAAGTCGGTTATAAAGGGGTAATGTGCACTGTTACCCCTTTATGAGTCTTCGCGAATTTTAAATATGCACAATGTGTCTGCCTGCATCGCAGACTCATCGTCACGGTAACAGCTTAGCCCTGAAAGTCAGATCCTGCTGCGTAGCTGTTGAGGCTTGCACGGCCGCCGTCTTCAATGCCTGTTGTCTTGAACAGGTTGAAGAAGGTTACAACGCCGGATGTTGTGATAACATCGTTAGCCTTGATTGTGACGATTTCGAGTTTCGGTTCTGTATAGTTTTTCATGACACAGACCCCTTCCCCAAAATAGATTTGCAGTATCATTATATAACACTTTATTTATAATTGCAAGTGTTTTTTTCAAAAAAGTTTCACTTTTTTTGAGTTTTTTTTCGGAAATCCCGAAAAACGGCTTGATATAAGGAAAAATTCAATGCGTGAAAAAATTATTTTTTTTGGGAAAGCGCAACCCGGCGTTGCGGGAAATCACATTTCGGCATTGGGATCCGGCTCAAAGCCCGGCTCATAATCAAGACCTTCATTGCGAAGGCAGAAGAGATACTTTGCATAGACTGTGGAGAAAAGCGCATTGTAAACGAAGAGAAGCCCCGAAAAGCAGCCCGCGGCAATATCCCATCCGAAATACGATGCGCGAAGCCCCATAAGCTCTGATGTTCTTGCCCGAGTTATCTTCTGCATCATGCGGAAGGATTTCCACGCGCCGCCTGTTTTTCCCTCAGCGAAGATGAAGAACGCAAACTTGCAGACGCTTA
>JAFQVE010000244.1 GCA_017408185.1 Oscillospiraceae bacterium
GACGGAATTTCAACCCATCTTCCACTCTGCATTGCAACGGAGAGAGTTATCTTCCCGGTTGAATATGCATAAATGGTTTCGGGAGCAGAAACGGAAATTCCGAGATTTGTATCAATTCCGGAGCTATCGGTAACACTTACTTCAAATTCCGCAGTCGCACTTAATACTCCGTGGGTAAAAGTTGCGGAAATCTTTGCCGTACCTTCATTTATTCCTGTTACAACACCGTTTTCCGATACTGTTGCAACTTCGTTATTACTTGATGAATATACAACTGTCATTTCATCGGGATTGAACTCCATTTCCGAGCCATCACCACGATAAAGCTTTTTTGAGAGAGCAAGAGTCTTCCCTGCTTCAATCTGCGAAGAACCGCTTTCGGAAGAAAGTTCAGCATTTGCCAATGCGCTTTTGTTCTTAAAGTTGATATGCTTTATATACAAGCAATCACCCGGCTGATTTGCCGCTGTTGATTTGCCGTTGACTATCTTGAACACAAGAAGATGCTCACCTGCGGAGGCTATTTCTCCCGTCGCTCCTTCTGCCGTGATTGTATTCTTTATTCCGGCAGAGGACTGATCCGGGTCGTAGGTATCAATATTGCCGAGATAATATTCATTTCCGTTCTGCATAAGGCTCTCTAAATTTGCCTCATTGTCACGACTATAGGGAATCGCATAAACCTCGACATTTGCGGCTCTGTATCTCGATACACCCTCAAGGGTGATTTCATATTTTCCCGGGGTTGAAAAATATGTCTTGAATGCGAGATAACGCGGCTCAACCTTTTGCTTCCATACTATTGCCGCATGGTCATAGGTAGCAAGCTTTATCTGCTGGTATCCGCTTTCGGGGTTTGTTATACTGTGGAATGTCCAGTTTCTGTCTGCGCTGTAGCGCTGATAATCGTTTAAGTATGTAACGTTATCGCTATAAGAAACTCTCGGGAATGAAATTGAGAAGTTTGCGGGATAAGGAGTTGTTATGGGGCTTACGGATATTTCTATTTCTTCGGTTGTGTAACGCTTACCACGGGACAAAACAACACCACGGAGTGTGACACTTCCCGAACCTACCGCTTCAAGTGTTTTTCCGTCGGAAAGTACAGCCACAACTTCGCCCGAAGGCTCCTCACTTACTATCTCAATGCTTTCAATCTCACCGCTTGATAAAACCTTTCGGTTATTCTGCTCAACCCTGCTTATAAGCTCGAGTTGTTTTCCCACAACGGCAGAGGAAGCATTATAGATATATGCACTCTTTATTGCAAAGTCCTCGGAAACCGAGATTTTTGTCTCTTTTACAAAGGAACAGCCGTTTATGAGAATAAGGGTTTCGATTGTTGCTTCACCCTCGGAAAGTGCCTTGAAGGTCACGCCGTCGGACATAAGCTCAAGTATATTCTCCGAGCCTTCCTTAACACTATGCTCGATATATGCTTCACTTAAATCAAAGACACCACCCACGGAGTTCTTTGCCTCGACGCCCGTTATGCTCATTGTCTCACCGACACCGATAGCGGAATCTGTGATATCAACTGTTGCCGTTGCGATACTGCCTGAGCCTACGAAATTGATTGTGTGGAGGTATATATAATATCTGAGAGGATTTATTTCGCTGTAATTTGATTTGACTATCATAAGATAGTCTGTATAGCCCTTTGAATAGTCGAGATTTTCATCTGCAACAAAGGTACCCATCATACTCTGCATCATAGGTCCTGCCGCATTGGGGTCTGCAATGTATGTATCTGCAGAAGCCGCAAAGGTCTCCTCTGATGCATAGGTATCAATATTATCGACAATATTTTGGAAAGTCATTACTTCCGCATCATAGGGAAGCATATAAATCTCTGCCGTACC
>JAFQVE010000029.1 GCA_017408185.1 Oscillospiraceae bacterium
TAAG
This sequence comes from Oscillospiraceae bacterium, assembly GCA_017408185.1. The sequence continues at coordinate 5 of JAFQVE010000029.1, forward strand.
AGCTGTTAATGCAGTGCTTGATTTTAAAAATAAATCCCGTAACAAATGCGTGTTTATGGGGGATATGAACAGCATTCGTGTGTCGGTTCACGCGGAAAGATTAAAGAAAGCTTTTCGTATGGCAAACGAGAAAGAGGAACTTATAACATGGCCGGTGGAATACGTTCCGCCAGAACGTCAGACTTTTTCCACTCCGCTGTGGAATCGTCAGATAGACTATATTTTTGTCAGTGACGGAATTAGCGTAAACAAAACCGAAACGTTTTATTCGCTTGCATCGGACCATAAGGCACTTTGCGCCGATGTTGAAGTTTAAACACTTAAAATTTAAGGAGGATTTACGATGAAAATGAGAAAAGCAATAAGTTTGATTCTTGCGATTTGTATGTTGGCAACGCTTCTGCCGACAATTGCGTTTGCAAACGGGGAAGCTGTGGCACCGATAGTGGCGGATTTTGCGTGCGCAGATACAAGTATAACCGGTGCGTATTCCTTGGATAAGGTTGTGCCAAAAGGTTTTACCATTGACTTGAACAACAGTGTGTCTGGCAATAGCGTGCGAAATGACGGCAGCTACATAAGAATGCAGTTCTATGTGGCTAACAACAGCACTACAGGATACGCCTGGCCAAGAATAAATGAAAACGGATTTAAATTTACAATAAATGTAACTGCTGATAAGGCAGGATATTATGCTCCGGAATTTGCATATAAAGCATCCAATTACGGCGCAGTTTTTACAATGTATGTAAACGGTGTCGCCGCAGATGAAATCGATACATATGTTCTTGGTAAGGATAAGGTTACGTCGGAACAGAAGGTGCCTTTCAATACCGTTTATCTTAATGAGGGAGTAAATGAAATAAGCTTTAGGCTGACGAAGACATATAAGCGCTCTGCCGATGCAGAAGGAAAAACTGAAGCAGCCAAATATGATGGTTTCTGGTTCTATCCGAGAAAGCTCACCTTTACTCCTGCTTCTGAAACTCCTGTACCTGTTGAGTTTTTACACGACTTACCTGTCGGGATATGCAAGGGACAGTCAATTGACTTTAGCATGCGGATAAAAATGAGTGACGGTACGATAAAATACTTTGGAAAATATGATAATGACGGTAAGGAAATTACTGACGTTCCCGTAGCTCTTTCCGTAACCTCGGAAATTGGTGAGGTTAAAAACGTTGTGCGGACAACCGGCGGTGTCAGTGCAAGTTTTTCATCGCAGAATGCGGGGGATGCAACGATCACAGCAAGAGCAATGGTCAACGATGAGACGGTTGAAAAAAGCTATAGCTTCACAGTGCTTGATGCAGAGCTTGGAGAGACAAAGCTTGTGCTTCCGTCATCAATGTATATAGGTGACTCGGCAGAGCTCACCACAGAAGATACCCTTACAAACAATGAACTGTTCGATATCCCCAACACCTATACTGTTTATACATCAAGCGACGAACAGGTGGCAAAGATTGAGGGGAACACACTGACGGCACTCAAAAAGGGAACAACAACCATTACTGCAACAACAACCTTTGCAGGGGTTATAAAGACTGATACGGTTGAGGTTGCCGTTTCTCCGGTTCCGCTGAGTTTTGTTTCGCTGTCGCTTGATAAATCCGTGCTTCCGGCAACAAGAGAAACTAACGCCGCGATTTCTGTATTGAACACTAAAAATGAAGCGTTCACAGAGGAATATAGCGTCTTGTATGAAAGCTCCGATACAAATGTCGCAACCGTTGAGATTGGCGAGGATAAAAATAAGGCAACAATTATCGGTGTTTCACCGGGTATAGCGACAATTAAGGTGACAATCACGACGGACGGAGTAACAGTAATCGACGAAGAGCAGATAACCGTTACTAAGGCGCCTGTCATTTCCGATCTTGTTATAACAACGAACAAGGATAGTTACAAAATTGGTGATACAGGGACCTTTGCGGTTTCAGGTGTGATGTCCGATGGTATTTCAGCAAACGACGAGGAGCTTGCAAGCTTAAGCTTTACATATGAGAATGATAATGAGAAGGTTATATCGCTCAATGCAGAAGAAAAGAACTTTGTCGTTCTTGCCGAAGGAGATGCGGAAATCAGCGCAGTGGCAGAAATTGACGGAGAAAAGCTCTATGGCAGAAAAGTTATAAAGGTTGCGGCGCAGGGCTCTGCGATAGTTGCAAACTTTGCGGCAACTATTGTCGGTGACGGTAATGTGCTTGCAGGTTCTACCACGGATGGTTTTAGAATAATAGAAGACAAAAGCTCAACCAGAGGTGCGAGAGTAGCACTTGAAGGAAGCGGACTTCAGGTTAATCATTGGGTATCTCCTGCAACTGCCGGTAAAACATGGCCTGCATCAAAAGATAAGAATCTGATGTTTACAATAAGCGTTGAATCCGAAAAAGCAGGATACTATTCTCCTGAACTTATATATGAGGCATACAATAAGAGCGGAGCCTTTGCAATATATGTAAACAAACAGTTTGCCGGAGAAATAGATGCATATGCCGCAAAGCAGACCAAGGGCGTTCAGCGCACGGCAACATTAAATTCAGTTTATCTTGATTACGGCAAAAACGAAATAAGTTTCAGGTTGGTAAAGTCATATCCGCGAGAGGACAGCGGAAAATATGATGGTGTGTGGCTTATTCTCAATAGACTGACATTGACAGCTTGCGCGGAAACGCTCAGTCCTGAAGCCTTTGTTTGTTCTCTCCCCGGGCGTATATGCGCCGGAGAGCTTCTTGATTTGGCTGTTTCAGTAAAGATGAGCGATGGCTCGACAAAGCTTTTTGGAAAATACGCAGAGGACGGCACTGAAATTACCGATACACCGATATCGCTCTCGTTAACAAACGGTGAAGGGGAGATTTCCGATATCAGCAGTATATCCGACGGCGTGAAGGGGAGCTTTTTGGCAAAGGCGGGCGGAACTGTTACCATAACGGCATCCGCAACTGTTGACGGAGATGTGCTTGAAAAGCCTATTGTGTTTGAGATACTTGACGAAAAACTTAAAACAACGCGTCCCGAAATCTCGGGAACGGTGTTTAAGGACGATGTGATAGAGCTTAAAACGGTTAACACGCTCACAAACGGAGAAGTATGGGATATACCGAGCTCTTACACCATATTCACATCAAGTGATCCCGAAACTGCAAAAATCGAAGGTAACAGTCTTACTGCATTGAAGGCAGGAACGGTTGCTATCACTGCAACGACAACGCTTGCAGGTGTAACTCAGACAGGCTCAATTGAAATAACAATCCTTGATGAAGATGTTAAAACTCTTGATCTTACAGCGGGCGGAAGCCGGCATATCCGATTGACGAATATTGAAGGGGACACCGTTCCGATGTTTGTCAAGGGCATTACAAACAAGGGCGCTGAGGTCGAGTTCGCGCCCGGGGATGCGAAAATCACCTATGAAGCACTCAATCCCGAGGTTGCAACAATAGATGACAATGGTATTATAACGCCCGTTGAACCGGGAAATGCTAAATTCAGGGTTAAAGCGATTTTCCGTGGAAGAGAAATAACGTCTGAGGTAACTCTTGCTTGTGCAAAGGCAAAATCCCATTCTACATATTATACCGAGGACAAAAAAGCAAATGCTATTGAAAATATTTCAAAA
>JAFQVE010000245.1 GCA_017408185.1 Oscillospiraceae bacterium
GGGGAACTATTCGTTTGCGTCAAGCTTCACGCTTGACGGCGGAGACATAAAAGAACCCGTACCTATGATGGCACGGTTCTATGCCGATAAAAAAAGCATCTATTCAAACGGCGGCACTGCAAAGGTGTATGCAACCGTATATCTTAGCGACGGCACAACAACTGAAGTTAGCGACGTTAAAGTAAAATCCCTCACACCTGAGCTTGCAGAAGTAAACGATGTTTTCGGAGCAATTATCGGAAGAGGAATTGGAAAAGCAAAGTTTAGCGCTGAGATAACTTATGGCGGTAAGCCTCTCTCCGGTGAGCTTGAAGTAGATGTTGTTGAAAACCCAACTCAGCCGGGTGAAGGTGAACTTTTCTATTACGATATTGCAGAGTGGCTCAACAATGCCGAGGGAGCAGGGGACGGAAAAGATAGCTTCGGCGGACTTGGCTATAAGGCAATGACCTATGAATCAACTGACGGAACTTTTGCATATGCCGCAAACAAGACCTCAGGAAAGTACAGCTGGGAAGAGGGCGGTATACACTATTCTACATATAGCTCAAGCTCAGACAGCCGTTTCCGTATAGCATCTGACGGAGGAAAGCACAGCGGTCTGCAGATGTATGTCACAAGCAATGGTTGGTGGGCGCTCAAAGTTAAGGTCAAAGAAGCAGGTCTTTATATGCCCGCAGCGACATATTGGCAATATAACAGACCCGGTGAGTCGTATATGGACTATTTCCTCATAAAGAACGACGGAACCGAAATGAGCACGCTTCTTGCGGATGCAAATCTTAAGCCCCAAAGCCCCGGATATATTGGAAGCAAAAGAAATGAGAAAGTAGTAAGCGGTTCAAGTTCATCGCAGGCATTCGTCTATGATGAGCCGTTTGAAAGTCCGCTCCAGCTTGATGAAGGTGAGTATTACCTTGTATATAAGCCGCGCTCGGTAGCAGGAAGCGATATGTATGCTGTTGCATCAAACTTCTCGCTTGACGGCGTGAACTGCATAAAGAGCTTAATTGTTGATGTGGATGCAGACCTTAATACCGGTGATACTGAAAAAATTAATATTCTTGCAACCCGTCTTGATGGAACAGCTGTTGATGCAAAGAATCTGAAAATAGCCTACGAAACATCCGACAGAAATGTTCTTACCGTTGATGCAAAAGGCAATGTAAATGCTATCGGTGACGGCGTGGCGACAGTAACGGTAACCGTAAGTGACGGAGTTGGCGAGATAAGTAAAAAGCTTGAATTCAGCGTGTATGATAACTCCGGTCTGTCAGACGTTTTGTTGAATATAAAAGAAAAGCTTTATGTAAATCAGGCGATTCTTCTTAATGCCAATGCGGTTATGAACAGCGGAAATGTTCTTGATATTCCGGAAAGCGATATCACATACGAGATTGAGGATAAAAATGTTCTCAAGGTTTCGGAAGGGGTGCTTACGGCGCTTTCAGAAGGTGAAACAACTGTTACGACAAAAATTGATTTCCGCGGGACAAAGCGTGAATACGAAACGAAAGTAACGGTTGTTCCCGGAACAGGGAAAACAGAGCCAACTATTTATACTTATGAGCAGCGCCAGAACGCACTTAATAACGCAAAAAAATATGACTGGGCTGCAAAATCGGTGAAGGCTTATGCTGCTGTTGGCGACAAGGCTATTGAATGGGCAGAAGCCATCTATCCGCAGATTATCGGCGAAGGAATTCCGCGTGCACGTCAAATAGGTCGCCCTGGTGACGACCGCAAGGATTACTGTCGCTATTGTGGCGAAAAAATAATGGGTGATCTTACTCTCGAGTGTAATTTTGTTACCCGTCCGTGGAAGGTGCAATGCGGAGAGTGTAAGCGCCTTTTCCCAAGTAATGACTTTGAGGGATTCTTAAAGCTTGGTCTTGACAGTAAAGGCTTCTTTGATGTTGAGCGGGCGCGTCAGGCACATCACGAAATGCTTTTCCACACGGACGGAAGCAAGTGCACCTGCACCGCACCTACGGAGAAAAATACACCCGAATGGTATATTTTCTACGGCTACGGCAATCCCAAGGGATATCTATATAACGAGCTTTATAAAGAGATAAGAGACAGCAACGAGGACCCATGGGGTGATAAGATAACCTGGAACAAGGATAAAGACGGAAATGACCTTGGTGCAGATCTTGGAACATACAAAGACCCGCAAACCGGAGAGGTTCTCTGGAAAGGCGGCGATATGTGGGGCGTTGATGAC
>JAFQVE010000246.1 GCA_017408185.1 Oscillospiraceae bacterium
AGGAAATAACCTTCGGATGCCCCATAAGCGGCCAGAAAGCATCATACGCTCTGGCAAAGCCTATTCCGTCATTTCTTCCCCAGATAGAACCGCTGATCTTACCCTGATTTGATCCTCCATGAGAGTGCTGAAACTCTATATACGGCTCCCAGCGATATGTCGGATAAACATCTGCAAATCTGTCGGTCAGTATTGCACCGGGAATACCATATTTTTCATCTCCCGTATAGAGATATGCATCACGCAGAGCGTTTACCGCCCTTGGAATGTAACGAATGGGGCTTCCGTATGACCAAAGAGAGAAATTATAAAATGCGATATACGCTTTCCTTATCGGCACTCCGGTAGATGCTTTCTCTCCGGTATCATATCCCCAGCCGTCGTCTACGCCCCAGCGGCCTACTTCATTTTCAGGTACACCAATATCTTTGCCGACATCTTCATATAAATCATTATACAGATATCCCCCCTTTATGCCGTAACCATAAAACTCATACCATTCGGGCGTGTTTTCTTCCGTTGGTGCATTGCAGGTGCATTCCGCACCATCCTTATGATAAAGCATTTCATGGTGGAGCTGGCGCGCACGCGCAAGGTCAAATTTCCCAAATTCGTCTTTCCCGAGCTTATAGAAGCTTTCAAAATCATTTGACGGGAAAAGACGCTTACAATCCGGACACTGAATTTTCCACGGACGAGCTATCGGATCAACACCCCATGCATATGAACCATATTTATCACGGATATCTATACCACAGTAAATACAGCCGTATGCATCCGGATCATCCACAAGCGCCGCAGTCATTGAACGCGGAAGATTATCCACTTCCATCATATCGTAAATATAATCTATTTTATCAAGATAGACATCGGCTTTCACCTTTGCGCTTTTCACAAGTTCTCTCGCCCAGTCGTAATTCTTCGCATTATAAAGCGCCGTTTCGCGCATTTCATCTGTGTAAATCGTTGTTCGGTTCTTCTGCGTGCCTATTGCTACTTGAAATGAAAGCTCGTTTGTTACTTTCGTTTCTCCGCGGAAAGAAACTGTTGCTTTCACCGATGCCGTTCCTTCCGCCTTTGCGGTAAGGCATCCGTCCTCAACAGAAAGAATTCCCGCAGGCTCGGACGTGAACTCAAAAGTTGCGTTATCAATTTCCACAAGTAGCTTATTTCCGCTGTTCATATGTGCAAGAAGCGTTATCTTCGTCTTACCGCCTACATAGAGTTCATCAGAGAACGTTGTAAGCTCGGCGCTGTTCATTCCGCTGTTATCTGTTACTGTTACCTCAAACGAAGCCTTTGATATATCTGTGCCATATCTCACTGTTGCAGTTACAGTTGCAACGCCTTCATAGATACCCGTAATAACTCCGTTTTCTGAAACGCTTGCGATATGCGGGTGTTCTGATTTGTATTCCACATAAATTTTCTCTGACGGAATTTCCGTTCCGTCAAGAAGGTATGCGCTAACAGATGCCTGAACGCTTTTGCCGACATCCAAAGCATCGTTTTCTGCAAATATTTGCACACGTTTCATTCCTTCAACGCCGTCAAGCGTAAGAGAACGGATTGTGGTATAAGAATTTGTCTTCGCTTTGAATATAACTGCATATTCACCGGCAACCGGAATATTCACCTCGCCTATCCATGAATCTGCAAGCGTCAGGTCAGCAACATTCGGATCAAGCGTGTTTATCGTTCCGATATAATAATCAGAGGTAAGGTAATCAGCTGCATTTTCAACCGAAACACTTGCCGGAATTATATATACATCCGAAGGTCCTTCGCCGTTGAAATATTTGATATATTCCATATGAACGGCATATTTCCCACGTTCCGGCACAGTTATTCTGAAGCCTGTCCAACCGCCTGCGTTTCTGTACATGCGCATTCTTCCATCCGGAGCTGCTTCCGATGCATAGCAATATGCCGCACTGTATTTCTTCTCGGTTGTGCCGTACCATGCATAGTTGTTTTCTGTATACTCATAAGTTATGTTACGAACATCGTTTGCCTTCGGCTCGGTCTGTCCTTCGTCAATGATGGTCTGCTTCCAATCAGCGCTCTTTTTGTTGAACATATATTTTCTTGACGCATTACTGTATGGAAGTGTTTCATCGCCTGTAAGCGTTTTTGTTGTTTTCGCAATATATGTTAGACCTTCGTATACGATATTTGCAGTTACCGTGACAGGGCCTGCACCAAGAGCGATGAACTTTCCCTTCTCGTTATCAATTTTGAGAAGCGTTTCATCCGAGGAGATGTAAGTAATCACAGCCTTTGTAGTATCAGCCATTGTTCCATCGGACAGATAAAGCGTAATATTCGTCTTTAATGCTGCAGAAAGATTGAAATCAACATGAGTGACAGCACGCTTATCACCGCCGTCAAAGATGAGATTTTTAGGGCGAACAGCACCAACCGAGCCGGTATTCACCCATACAACAAGATGTTCACCTTTTTCTTTTATATCAAAGCTTGTTTCTTTTTTTAATGTGGTGTTATCTGAAACTCCCGTATGTGCAGCAAGAGAAAAATTTACCTGAGAGATTAATGGTTCAGCTTTTGCTATAGCATCCTCAATGTCTTCTTTTTTCGTATCTCCCGGGAGAAGATACATATCTGCACAACCGGCATCGCCTGTACGCACAAGATACTCCAGAGTTACATCATAAAATCCTTTTTCCGGAATATCTATTTTATACGCTGCATATTCGCCGGTTCTTAACATAAATCTTGCTACGTCGCCATGCCAGCTTGGTGATGTGCTTCCATATGTTCCTGTGTAGTCAAACCAATCAACCCTCCAGCCGGAATTTGCATAAGCAATGGCTCCGGGGTTAGCAAGCGTTCCTGATGCATAGCCTCCGTTTCCGACGAAGGTTGGATATGATGCATAAAAGCCTGAATACTCAAGGTTGCTGACCTTTATTTCGTCCTCTGCAAGAATAAAGTCCCCATTTTTTGTATATATCTTTGCAGAACCTTCGCCCACAGCGGTGATGACATTTCCCGAAACGGTAACAACATTTGTATCGGAACTTTCATATGTAATAATTGCAATATCCTCTGCACCGCCCGCGCTTAAATCGCTCATTGTGACAGATGTGGTCGTAATCGTTGTTTTTTCACCCTGAGCAAGGTTAAGCATTGTTTTCGAGAGCGATGACTCTGCAGTTAGCGGTGCCTTGCCCGTACCACCGTCGAAAATAAGGTTAGCGGGATTTATACGAGTTGCATCTTCCGAGGCAACCCAAACTACTATATATTCACCTGCCTGTGGTGCAGTCCACTCAAACGGACCGGCAGAAACAAAATCATCCGCAAACGCCCCGGTTGTTTCGCCTTTGAAATTTACAAATGCATTCGGGTCTTTCCCGTTTATCGCTTGCGCTATATCATCTTTCCTGCTTATCGGTAAAATATACATTTTCGAGGATGTATCACCGACAGAATCCGCTCTGTACTCTACGGTGATATTATATTTTCCTGCCTTGGGCACCCGGATTTTATATGCACCATAATTTCCAGCTACATAAGAATAAAAACTCAAAGACCCTCTACGTATTGATGTAGAATTAGCAGTGCCGGAAATGAGCTCTACTCTTTGCCCACTTTTTTCGTAAGTTATGTCTTCAACTGCCGAAAATGGGCTCACCCTTCCTCCTGCGCCATTAGTAAAAGCAGGATATTCTATTCTCACGCCCGACATTTCCGCGGCATACACCGGCATTACCGGAATGAGCGACATTATCATCGCGAGCGTTATTAAAAGAGATATAAATCTTTTCATAATGTTTCTCCTATAAATTCAGGTTGCCTCTGCCCGCTTTCCCCGTTAAGTTTTTTCGTGTTTCCTCAGGTTTGTAAAGGGGCGGACAGAGGCAACCGCCCCTACTTATTGTTATTACTGATTTATTTCAATTGCGTCTGTGTAGATAACATAAAGCTTGTTGTCTGTTCCACGGTAAATGAGATATCCGCGAGCATAGTCGGATGCTCCGTTTGCATTCGGCTTTGCGCAGAACTGACCATGAGCTTCGTTTCTCTGTGACGCTGCTTTTGATCCGTCTGTTGAGCCTATGTGAATATTCGAAGTACTTCCGAAAAGGATGCCGGCTTCAACAATTTCTTTTGCATTGCCCTTATCGTATTCAATCATATATGCACCGTCAACTGATGTTGAATCAAGAACTACGAGAGGTTTGTTTTCAACCGCATCTGTACCGTAGGTAATTGTTTCGTCTCCGCTCCACTTGTAGAATTCATAAGAGCTTCCGTAAGCTACAACATCATTGCCACGCTTCCAGTAGGTTGCGGATGCATTGCTGTTCTGGAGTTTTGTTCCGAACCCTGCTACAGCTGTGTGCTTTGCAACTGCGCGGATAATTGCATCTGCAATACCGGAAACGTGTACGCTTCCATTTTCAAGCGGGAGAATATCCGTCTCCGAAATATGCCATGCAATAAAGTTATGCCCCGTCAGCGTCGCAACCGGAGCCGTTGCTTTTCCTTCTACAACATCAGCTGATCCAAGATATTCCTTATTTTCATTCCAGAATTCAACAACTTGTTCCGCATCTGTTTTCTCTGTTTCGGTATAAACAGGTGTAAGGTATGTGTGCGACATTATTGTGAATGTGTATTCGCTTTCATCTGATATCCAGTTTTCGCTGTCTTCTGTTCCGCGAACCCATCCCGCAAAATTATCGCCATCATTTGCCTTTACTGTGATTTCCGTTCCTACAGGGATGCTTTTTACATTATTCGCAGAAAGAGCTATATACTGCCCCTCTTCGATTCTATATTCAATAGCATCACCTGCTGCAAAGTTGACGTTTTCGGTAAGTTCAGTCGGTGCGTTTGCAGCCACTACAGTTACATCAAGCGCAACCTTGTTCGGATACCCCTCAACCTCTACATAAAGCGTTGCATTTCCTGCCTTGTTTGCGGTTACGGTTGTTCCGTTTACAGAAAGGACATCCGAATCGCAAGAATATGTTACTGCGCTTGTTACCGCTGCACCTGTGTATGCATCATTAAGCGAGGCTTCTGCTGTTGTGCTGTCACCCGCTACAAGTTCGGTATCGGAAAGGGTGATTCTACCAACGAGCCCGTTCTTTTCTTCGCCCTCTTTGCATCCGTTGAAAATGAGATTTTTAGGCGAACTGCGCCGAGTCTATTGCTCTTCCATACAACAAGATATTCACCAGCCGTTTTTGCATCAAAACCTGTTTCGTATGTTAAAATATCTCCCGCTGAAACTCCTTGATGATTGGAATATAAGAAGTCCACATCTCCGAAGACCGGATCTACGCTCTCTAAAGCAGTAACAATATCTTCCTTTTTTGTGTTCCCGGGAAGAAGATACATATCCGCCTTACTATTATCTCCCTCGCTCACAAGGTACTCTAAGGTTACATTATAAAAACCCTTTGCCGGAACATTGATTTTATACGCGGCATATTGACCTATTTTTAACATAAATCTCGCCGTTTGACTATTCCAGCTAGGAGTTGTACCACCATACGTTCCAGTATAATCAAACCAATCAATACGATGACCGCTTATGGCATAAGTTATGTTATTAGGCTTCACTATATCCTTGTTTCCGTACATCCCCTCAACGAGCGGATACTGCGCACGAACACCTGACATATTCGCTGCGAATACCTTGACATCAAGTTCAACCTTGTTGCCACATCCGGCAGCTTCAGCATAAACGGTTGCGGTTCCCGGCTTTTTTGCAGTTACAGTTGTTCCATCTACAGAAAGAACATTTGAATCGGAGGATGAATATGTAATCGTTCCTGTTACAGCATCTCCGGTATATCCATTATAAAGTTCCGGAATTATTGTTGCACTTTCACCTGCAACAAGCTCAGTATCGGAAAGCGATATTTCACCAATGAGTGCATCTGCTTTTGTTTCTCCGCATCCGTCGAAAATGAGGTTAGCGGGATTCATACGAGCAGAACCGACCGAACCGACCCACACTACTATATATTCACCTGCCTGTGGCGCCGGCCAGGCTGATATTTTGTATTGAGCGAACGGCTGTTTCGTATCAAGAAGTTCCCCTTTAAAATTAACCATTGCGTCAGGTTCTCGGGTTGCTATTTCAGTTGGAATGCTGTCCTTTGCGCTTATCGGCAAAATGTACATTTTGGCAGCCGTATCACCGACAGAATCAGCTCTGTATTCTACGGTGATATTGTATTTTCCCGCCTTAGGCACACGAATTTTATAGGCACCATACAGTCCCGCGTCATAAGAATAAAAGCTCAAAGATCCTTTACGTATTGATGTAGCAGAGGCAGTGCCTGAAA
>JAFQVE010000247.1 GCA_017408185.1 Oscillospiraceae bacterium
CACTAAAATTGCAATCAATTCTTTTACATCTATTTCGATGCTATTAAACTCTTCTTCCGTCAAATAATCAGTTTTATGAAGCAATTTCAACCAATAATGCGTTTCATTGGATTCTTTTAATGCTATATTCATTTTCGCATTCAAACAGTCATACTATTATATTTTATCAATTTTTGCATCATTTTGCAAGAAATATTTTGAAATTTTCGCAATGTTTTTAATTTTTTTGATTTCTACAGAAAAAAGCTGCCTCAACAAGAAAATTTGCTGAGACAGCCTGTTGTACACCCGTACAATACCAAAAATGTACCTCTTTGCATTTTCCACGGGGCGGCGCCCACTCCGCCCTGTGGGATGTTTTTTCTTATATATTAGTTGTTGCTATAATCTGCGATTTATTTTTGCCAAGCGCTTATATCTTTTCCAATGAATATTTATATCATCAAGACCTCTTAGTTCCAAGAACCAGTCCAAGAATCTATTGCAACATTCGCTTTTGTACTGCCATTATTGTTACCGAATGTATTACCGCTGATAGTAATAGTCTTGTTGAACTGTGTCAAAACTTCTGCAGGAACGTTACCACGGATTGCCGCGCCGTTATAATTGCCATTGTTCCAATCTACAAAATTACAGCCGGTAACCGTGAGGTTGTAATATGTAGCTATGTTATTATCGTAATCTGGAATGTAACCAAACGAGCAACCTATACCGTGCTTGGAGGACTTTTCAAATGTGCAACCTTCAAAGGTGATGCTGTCTGCACTGTAGTTACCGCCGATATATACGTTGTATCCCTTGTCAACATTGGTGTAGACATGAGAGTCATATGCTGTGAACTTGCAGTTCTTAAATACATAATTTACATCGGGGGAAATAGCACCGATATACAAACCGTAATCTGCGTAGTGCATATTCAACGAAGCATTATCGGGATTTCCGTTACCATCATTCAAATAAACCACACAATTTTCTAAAGTGATTGTTCCTTTAGACGTAGTGGTGTTTGTGTAAAGAGTGAGACCATTCTGGAAGGTTACGCCCTTGATGGTGATATCTGCATTTCCTGCAAGGCAAACCTCCTGATACTCAGCTGCATAAGTGTTTCCACCGCCGTCAACTACTGTGTTACTCTGTACTGCATCAAGCTCATGCCACGGCTGAGCCTCTTCCTGAACGTCTTCTTTATACACAGCCTTGTTATCATATGTATTGTCGAAACTGTCGCTTTCCGCATCCTTCTGTGTTGCATTTACAATGATATCAAACGAAACTTCGCCGTCCTGATATTCATTCGTTGCTTCTTCCTGCATATGTATTGCAAGTGCGAAGTAGTGCTCTTTACCGGGGTCAAGCTGGATGTCAGCATAGCCCGTTTCATTTACTCCTATCTGAACTTCTTTTCCGTTCTCGGCATTCCATGCCGTTACAGGATTATCTTTTGTTGCATCGGGAATTATTGCATATCGCATTACCTTATAGAGATCTTTTGCTCCGTTCTCAACATCAACCTCAACCTTATACTTGAGAGTTAAACTGCCGTTGTTCTTGATTGCGAGGTATGCAACCTGAGTTTTTCCCGGTTCCCAAAGCGTTTCGGCATTGTTGTTTGCAGCAATGGAGCCTGCTCCGAAAATCGGATTAGATACGTCGGTAATTTCCGTTTCATATTCTCCGTTCACATCTGTGTCCATCAGAAGTTGAACATCAAGATTACCTGCGATAATCTTGTTGTTACTGCTCGTCACGGTGTCCGTAAACCATGCGAACGTTGCGCCCATGAGCATTGTAAAACAGAGCAGAAGTGATATAATACTCATAAACAATGCTTTTTTTGTTGCCTTTGAATTTGTCATTTTGCTTTTTCACCTTTCTTTGTTTTGATTTTGGTTTTGACATAATGCGATGCTGAACATTACCCTTCCATGTCATCCTGAGCGGAGGGCGATTTGTGCAGCATTTCATTACGTTTTTATATACTCCGGCGGATGTGGGCACACCGCCGTTATATACGTTCAATGTATATGCATTTAGGCAGCTTTGGTGTTGTATCTCATACAACACCAAAGGGATATCCCTTTGCGTTTTTGCAATAACATTATTATCGCATTTGACATTATACAACAGAATTATTGTTATGTCAAGCACTTTTTCCCGCGATAAGCTTCGGCTTGTAACACTCCTTTTCTCTCCTGCATAAGTTAAAATGAAAAACTACATTTCGGGAGTGAATTTTCCATGTACGGAAAAATCCGTCTTTGCGATATGCTTCCGGGAGAGCGCGGACGCGTCTTTTCACTGTCGGAGAAAAGCAGTATCTTCGAACGTCTGCGCGATCTCGGACTGATTAAAGGAACGAGGGTTGAGTGTGTTATGAAAAGCCCGCTCGGTGACCCTACAGCTTATCTTATACGCGGTGCGCTTATCGCCCTGCGCTATGATGACGCAAAATATGTTCTCATTGAAAGGATGGGGTGATTTTATTTGGGACTTACACGTGATTCCGTTGGCAAGGGTGCCGCGGACAGCACTCTTATTATAAAAAAAAGAAATCCTGATGACCGGGTTATTGCACTTGCAGGAAACCCAAACGTCGGAAAAAGCACGGTTTTCAACGAACTGACGGGACTGCGCCAGCACACCGGCAACTGGCCGGGGAAAACCGTGACAAACGCACAAGGCTTCTGCGAAAGAAACGGACACGGCTATGTACTCGTTGATATTCCGGGTACATACTCGCTCTCTCCTTCTTCTGCCGAAGAAGAAGTCGCCCGGGATTTTCTGTGTTCCGGCACCGCGGATGCCGTTGTTGTTGTCTGCGATGCAACATGCCTTGAGCGCAATCTTATCCTCGTTTTGCAGACTGCAGAAATCGCCGATAATGTTATTGTCTGCGTAAATCTTATGGACGAAGCAGAAAAAAAGAAAATTGAAATAGACCTTGATGCACTCTCACGCGAGCTTTCCCTTCCCGTGGTTGCAGCCCGCGCACGTGACGGCAAAGGACTTGACCTTCTTCTTGATACCGCGGAAACCGTTATTTCAGAGGCTTTGCCACGCAAAACGCTCTCGTTTTCTTCTCCGGAGGAGCTTGCGTGTGAAGCCGGACGTATTTACAGCCTTTCGGTGAAGAAGGCGGGCAGCGGAAGCTATTCGCCACGCGAGCGGCTTGCGGATAAAATTCTGACAAGCAAGCTTTTCGGATTTCCGATAATGCTTTTATTGCTTCTCGGTATATTTTGGCTGACTATCGAGGGTGCAAATTATCCGTCTTCGCTCCTTTCCGGATTTCTCCTCGGGCTTGAAGACGATATTTTCCGTTTTCTCTCTTTTCTGCACCTTCCCGCAATGATTTGCGAGGCGCTCGTCTTTGGTGTATACCGCACGCTTTCGTGGGTTGTGTCCGTAATGCTTCCTCCCATGGCGATATTTTTTCCTCTGTTTACGCTTTTGGAAGATCTCGGATATCTACCGCGCGTTGCGTTTAACTTAGACCGCATATTTAAAAAATGCGGTGCCTGCGGGAAGCAAGGACTGACAACATGTATGGGCTTTGGCTGTAACGCCGCCGGTGTTGTTGGATGCCGCATTATTGATTCTCCGCGCGAGCGGCTTATTGCGATGCTTACAAACAGCTTTATTCCCTGCAACGGGCGTTTTCCGGCGCTCATTTCCATTCTTACAATATTCTTTATCGGACACGGCGGAGGTCTTTTAAAATCCGGACTCGCGGCAGCTTCCCTCACCTGCCTTATACTTCTCGGGATACTTATGTCCTTTCTCGCATCAAAGCTTCTGTCAGCGACTGTTCTGCGCGGAGTTCCGTCATCCTTTACACTTGAGCTTTCCCCATACCGCGCACCTCAGGTCGGCAAGGTTATCGTCCGCTCAATCTTTGACAGAACCCTGTTCGTCCTCGGACGCGCCGTAAGTGCCGCCGCACCTGCCGGTCTTCTCATCTGGCTTATGGCAAATGTGACGCTCGGCGGGCAGACGCTTCTTTCCCACTGCAGCACTTTTCTTGACCCGGTCGGGCGGCTTTTGGGACTTGACGGCGTTATCCTGATGGCTTTTATTCTTGGATTTCCCGCAAACGAGATAGTTATTCCCATCATAATAATGGCATATACCGCCGGAGGCTCGCTTACCGATATAAGCGACCTTGGCACACTTTCCACGCTTTTGCGCGACAACGGATGGGGAATACAAACCGCAATAAGCGTTATGCTCTTCTCTCTTATGCACTGGCCTTGTGCCACCACGCTTATGACAATAAAAAAAGAGAGCGGAAGCCTTCTCTGGACGGGCGTTGCCGCCGTCTTGCCGACGCTTTTTGGTATAATTTCATGTATGCTGCTGAACGCAATTGTAAAAATATTGTTATAACGCAAAAAAACCGTCTCAAAACATTGACATTCAAGCGATTTTGTGTTTTAATTATTCATCATAAAGCAGTGTTAAATCACCCCGAAAGGAAGTTTTAATATGAAGATAAAAGTTGCAATCGCAGGCTATGGAAATCTCGGCCGCGGAGTTGAGTGTGCAGTAAGCGCCGCTCCCGATATGGAGCTTTGCGCGCTCTTTACAAGGCGTGCCCCCGAAAGCGTTAAACCTGCGACAAATGTTCCCGTATATCATATGGACAAAGCAGCAGAAATGAAGGATGATATAGACGTTCTCATCCTCTGCGGCGGAAGTGCCAACGACCTTCCCACCCAGACGCCTGAGCTTGCAAAGCATTTTAACGTAATTGACAGCTTTGACACACACGCAAAAATCCCCGAGCATTTTGCAAACGTTGATAAAGAGAGCCGTGCGGCAAAGAAAATAAGCATAATCTCCGTCGGCTGGGATCCCGGCATGTTTTCTCTCAACCGTCTTTACGGTCAGGCAATCCTTCCCGAGGGCAACGACTATACCTTCTGGGGCAAAGGCGTAAGCCAGGGGCACTCCGATGCGATACGCAGAATTGACGGAGTCCTTGATGCACGTCAGTATACCGTTCCGGTTGAAGGCGCACTCGCAAGCGTCCGTTCAGGAGAAAATCCGACACTTACAACACGCGAGAAGCACACGCGTGAATGCTTTGTCGTAGCGGAAGAAGGCGCTGATCTCGCACGGAAAGAGCGCGAAATCGTAACTATGCCAAACTATTTTGCAGATTACGATACAACCGTTCACTTCATTTCTCAGGAAGAACTTAACCGTGACCACGCAGGCATTCCGCACGGCGGAAGAGTTTTCCGCACCGGAACAACCAACAACGGCAAAAACTCTCACGTTATTGAATACAGCTTAAAGCTTGACTCAAATCCCGAATTTACCGCAAGCGTTCTCACTGCATATGCCCGCGCGGCATACCGTTTGAATAAAGAAGGCGCATATGGTGCAAAAACCGTTTTTGATATTGCACCGGCATATCTCCACCCCGCAAGCGGCGAAGAGCTTCGCAAAAATCTTTTATAAAACACCTCCAGCAGAAACGGGGCTTTAGCAAAACAGCCCAGACCGCATAAAGTGTAAAAGTGATATTTTTTTGCAGATAACATCGAAAAAGTATATGGTATGAAGTTTGAAAGTAAATTGAAAATTCGGCAGAAGCCGAATTTGAGGATTTAGTTACACTTTATGC
>JAFQVE010000248.1 GCA_017408185.1 Oscillospiraceae bacterium
AGAAAAAGGTATCACACAAGAAATGCTTGCAGAGAAATTGAATGTTTCGGGGAGGACGGTATCTCGTTGGGAGACGGGGGTTTCCCAAACTTAAAGATACCACACTAAAAGCCCACGCTTACATTACTTCCAAACAACAAAATCTTGGAGGTAAAACCTTATGAAACGCCTTATATCCTGCGAATATAACTTCGATAACTGCTGTGTGGAGCTGAAATTCACCGATGGCAGCATGATTGCGATTGACACCGTTGCAGTTGAGAACGAAGTTGCCGACAATATGTATCAGCGGTCAGAGCTTGACTATCTGATTTACAATGCCCCTTTGGAATATGCTGGCCTTATTCTGAACGGCGACCCCGAAGCATATTTGAAAGCTGTAACTGAATATAAACCGCTTGATTAAGTCTGAGCCGCCTATCCGAACTTGTTCTTCTGGATAGGCGGCTCAATTTATTTGTAACTTCATTGTGAATATTTTCTCCTACCTACTTGATTTTTTCGTAGGTATGTGCTATAATTGGAACAGTCCAAAATCGGAGGGGGCAAAATACCTCCTCCTGTCAATGTGAAGAAGGAGGCGGGGACGTGCCGGTAAGACGAGTAAAGACAACGAAACTTGATATTGTAAAATGTGCTGCAACGCTATTTTTTGAACAGGGCTATTCAGCAACTTCTCCCCGACAAATTTGCGACATTCTCGATTTGAGCACGGGAAACATCAGCTACTACTTTCCAACGAAAGATCAGTTGCTTGCGGTGTTCGTGGAAATGCTCTGCGATTACCAATGGGAGATGATGGAGGAAGAAGCCGAGGACGGCATCAGCTCTGTAATGGCAATCTGTTTGGAGCTGGCAACGATGATTGCTCTTTGTGATGAAAACGAAATCGCTAAAGACTTCTACATCTCAACATATACCAGCCCTGTGTGTCTGGAAATCATCCGACGAAGTGATGCGGAAAGAGCAAAGAAAATCTTTGCCGAGCAGCTTCCCGATTGGGATGATGAACAGTTTGCGGAAGCGGAAACGCTTGTATCCGGCATTGAATATTCCTCCCTTATGACGACAGGTGATTCTGCTTCGGTTGAAAAACGAATTTCGGGAGCGATTCACGCAGTTCTCGGCATTTACGGTGTTCCAAAGGATGTGCGGGAAGCAAAAGTACAAAAGGTTCTTACTAAGGATTACCGTAAACTGGCAAGTCAGATGCTTCCGAAGTTCAAGGAGTTCATCGACAAAGCGAATGATGCCGAGTTTGACCGATTGGTTCAAGCCAAGCGGGAACAGTTGGCAAGAAGTAAAAGATAAAAAGCGAACAGGGATATCCCTGTTATTAGGGTACATAGTACCCTAATAACGCCGCCCTTGTTACTGCTTTCGTGAAACGAAAATAACCCAAAGGAGACTTATATATGAGCGAACCCCCAAATAAGAAATTGAGTAAAACAACGATCATCATAGCGATCCTTGCCGTGATAACCGTTGCCGCCTTATGTGTGACGATGTGGGCGTTGTTCTTGCGAGAACCGGATGATAATAACAAGGTCATCCTAAATCCCGACTACGCACCACAGAATAAAGAAGAAAATGCCGAGACCATCCCC
>JAFQVE010000249.1 GCA_017408185.1 Oscillospiraceae bacterium
AAAATATAGAAAAAGTGCTCTTTGTTGGATTTCAAACCAAAATAGACATTCAAATGCAACAAATCTTAAACGAAAGCTGACCCACAACCGATAACACCGTACAAGGATTTCTTTTCCATACAAAAAACCTCACAAAAGGAATAACCTTTTGTGAGGTTTAATCTTTTACTTTGAATATCTTCTGCGCGGCGGACGTGCGTCCGGGCCTGTGTAGTTGATGATGATGCGGCGGTTCGGCTCAACACCGACGCTTGATGTGGAGATATTTTCCATATCCTGGAGCGCAACGTGTACGATGTGGCGCTCATAAGCGTTCATCGGCTCGAGAGCCTTGTTTCTCTTATATTTGAGAACCTGGCTTGCTGCGCGCTGTGCAAACTTTTCAAGAGAATCTGCTCTCTTTGCGCGATAGTTCTCTGCATCGAGCATAATTCTTGTCTTGCCCTCGCTCTTGCGATTTACCGCGAGGTTTACAAGGTGCTGGAGTGCATCGAGCGTTTCGCCGCGGCGACCGATTATTCCGCCGAGGTTCTCACCCACGATCTCGAGAGAAACCGTTCCCTCCTCTGCGCCTTCGACCTTCTGAATTTTTGCATCCTCGCAGATAAAGCTGAGTACCTTTGTAAGAAACTCTGCAGCGTCGCCGTCTGCCGGAACAACAACCTTTTCCTTTGCCGGAGCGGAAGGAGCAGGAGCTGCTTTTTTCTCTTCCTTTTTCGGTTCTGCCTTCTTTGCGGGCTTCTTTTCTTCCTTCTTCGGCTCTTCGTCTTCAATCACGCTGACGAGATATTTTGCCGGCTTTGCGCCTATGCCGAGAAAGCCTGCCTTCGGGCTCTCTATAAGCTCAACCGTTACATTCTCCTGAGCTACGCCGAGCTCAAGAGCGCCTTTTTCTGTCGCAAGTTCAACTGTCTTTGCGCTTATTTCAATACTGCGTGCCATATTAATGAACAATTCCTTTCCGAAAATGCGTTTTAACAGCGCATTTATTTAACTTCTTCCTCTTTCTTTTCTGCCTTTTTCTTATAATATGCCGAAAGCAACGGCTCCTGAACTGCAGAAAGAATGTTGCTGACTATCCAATATAGACCGAGACCTGCCGGAACCATAAACGCAATCCACACAGACATTGCAGGCATCATCCAGTTCATCATTCCGTTTGTTGCTGCCGCCTGCTCTGTCATCGGCTTGCCCTGACTGCGGCGGATGAACCAGTTGCTGAGCCACGCTGTGAGACCGGAGAGCACCGGGATTATCCAGAGCAGCCATTCGCTTACGATAAACGGCTTTATGCTTGCTCTGAAATTCGGGATCTCAGAGAGGTTTATTCCGAGGAAGTTGAAATCGAGATTAACGAGGTTGGGGGCTATACTTGCCACGATATCCGGATATTCTGCGAGATTTTTCGCAACGTCTATCTGGAGCATATATCCGCCCTGTGTCGTTATTTTTGCACCTGCCGCCGCAAAGGCATCTGCAAGCGCCTGTATCTGCTCAGGCGATATATCAAAGATATATGTGAGCGGCTGGCGGACGACGGAATAGAGACCGATCATTATCGGAAGCATTATGAGCATCGGAAGGCAACCGCCGAACATCGAAACTCCTTCTTTTTTATAGAGCTTCTGAACCTCGAGCGAATAGCGCTCCTTGTCGTCCTTATACTTTTTCTCAAGCTCTGCGAGCTTGGGCTGAAGTCTTTGCATATCCATCATGCTCTTTTTACTCTTCATCTGGAACGGCAATGTTACAAGCTTTGCAATAACAGAGAAAATGATGATGGAAAGACCGTAGTTGCCGATGAGGTTGTAGCACAGCTTAAGCACCCAACCGAACGGCTCAACAATCAAAGCTGTAAACATAGATAAAAAATTCCTCCGTATTTCTTCATTATATCAAGGTACGGGATCGTATCCGCTTTTCTTCGAAAACGGATGACATCGCAAGATTCTGCGCAGCGCGAGATATCCGCCGCGCATAGCGCCGTATTTCTCTATAGCCTCGAGCGCATAGGCCGAGCACGTCGGCGTGAAGCGGCAGCAAGGCGGTTTATTGGGAGATATGGCGCTTCTGTATGTTCTGATTAAAAACAGGAGAAGACTCTTCATTCCTGCACCTCCAAAAGCAACCCCAGCTTTTCTGTCAATAAGAGCAGGTTCTTCTCAATTTCATGAAACGTGACTTCTGCGGCGCGGACACGGGCAACTATGACCATATCAATGCCTTTTTTAAAGCTCGTTTCATTTATCCGATACGCCTCGCGGATGCGGCGGCGCACGCGATTGCGCACATGGGCCTTTCCGACCTTTGTGCTTACCGTTATTCCTATACGGTTTGAGGTTGTTTTATTCTTTCTTGCATATATTGCAAGAACGGGGCTAACTGAGCTTTTGCCCCTTTTGTAGAGAGCGCGGAAATCATTGTTCCGCTTGATAGACACCGTGTTTTTCATAAAAATTTCTCCAAATAAAAAGAAAAAGCCCGGACGGGATAGAATCCTCAGGCGTCTTGGCTAAATCTTTTTCGCAGAGCGGAAGCTTTTATTTTTTTTATCCGCCCCTACCTACTCTTGACTTAGTGAGTAAGCCTGTTTCTGCCCTTAGCGCGGCGAGCGGAGAGAACCTTGCGGCCGTTGCGTGTTGCCATTCTCTTGCGGAAACCGTGAACCTTTGAGCGGTGAAGCTTTTTCGGCTGATAAGTGCGTACCATATTTTACACCTCCGATAATAAGTTTTAGTGCGTAAGGTAAGTTACCTTGACACACTTATTCGATACAGTGTCAAGTTACATTATAATGCAAACATAAGCAAAATGTCAACTGTTTTTTTTATTAAAATGTCTGTTTAAAGCCTTTTTCTTTATTTGATACAATATGTTGTGTTTAAATTTTTTTATTATACAAATAGGGATGTGCGTTCCCCTCCTGTTTTGATTCATCCACAATGTTTTTTGGGACGTCGGCAAGCACCGTCCCCTACAGCATCGCCTTTAATAACGTTGTTGTATATGGGATAACGTCGGAACCACCTCATCACCGCCTGCGGCGGAGCTTCCCCTCAAGGGGAAGCCTTTGGGTTAGTGTGCTACGCTACTTTTGACACAAAGGGGGAGGCTTTCGGGTACAATCTGCAATTTTCAGAACAACACATAAAATTAAATTCAAAACCGCCATTGTTATTTGATCGCGGGTTT
>JAFQVE010000250.1 GCA_017408185.1 Oscillospiraceae bacterium
ACAGCATAACAAGTATCGGTGACTGGGCTTTTAACGGATGTACAAGCCTCACAAGCATAACAATCCCGGACAGCGTGACAAGCATTGGAATCGGTGCGCTTGAGGGGTGCGAAAGCCTTGCGAGCATAACAATCCCAGACGAAGTAACGAGCATCGATGTCAGGGCGTTTTTTGGTTGTAAAAGCCTAACAAGTATAGCAATCCCAGATGGCGTAACGAGCATCGGTGGAGGGACGTTTATGTGGTGCAGCAGTCTCACAAGCGTAACAATCCCGGACAGCGTAACAAGTATTGCGGAAAGTGCGTTTTTTGGTTGCAGAAGCCTCACGAGCATAACGATACCGGACAGCGTAACGAGCATCGGAGACGATGCGTTTGGGTATTGCAGAAGCCTCACGAGCGTAACAATCCCGGACAGCGTAACGAGCATCGGAAACTATGCGTTTTACAATTGCACAAACCTCGTTATATATGGTTTTGCAGGTTCATATGCTCAAAGCTACGCAAAGACAAATGATATAGCATTCGAGCTTATTCAGGTGCCGGTAACGGGAGTGTCGCTTGATAAGAAAACCCTCTCGCTCTATACGGGCGAGAGTGCAACGCTTACAGCAATGATAGCACCGAGCAATGCAACAAACATAAATGTTTTTTGGTCAAGCACGAATGAGACTGCGGTTACTGTAAGCGAAGGAACACTTACGGCGAATGCGGCGGGAACTGCAATCATAACGGCGCGAACAGAGGATGGAAACAAGGTGGCAACCTGCGTGGTGACAGTTACAGACCGGATTGTGGTTGCGACACTTACACTTGATAAATCCGTTTTGGATATCAAGAGCGGTAACAGCGAAAAACTCAATGTAATCTTTAATCCCGAATATACAACAGACAAAACCGTGACTTGGTTGAGTTTGGACGAAAGCATAGCAACGGTTGATGAAAACGGTGTTGTAAAAGGAATCGGAGAAGGTAGTACAACAATTATTGTTATGAGCAATTCTGGTAACAAATCGGCAAGCTGTACTGTAAATGTAACGGAGCCTATCACCTATTCCTTCGGGCAGTCTGTGCAGATAGGTCTTATTGAGCCGTGGTTTTTAAAGGCAAATGCCCGCGTTTACACAGTTGAAAATCCGATAAATATTGATTATTCAACACTTGTTGATTACGGAGCATACTTTATCCGCAAAAGCGAGCTTTCGGATAAAAACGCAACGCAGGATACTCTCGCCGTTGAGGACATAATCAACGACTCTGATACCGTCAAGTATTCAAAGTCGGCGGGAACTGCAACGGTTGACGGAAGCTACATCACGGCAAGCTACGACAAAGGGCTTTATACCTATGAAATGTCGGATTCAATATTCGTTCTCTTCTATATAGAGGATGAAAGCGGAATGAGCTATGCGCCAATCCGTGAGCGGAATATGAAAGAGCTTTTGGAGAAAAGAAAGAATGATACAGAAAATTTCGAAAATGTTCTTGAGCGAAATGTATATACCGCGATGGATAAGCTTGAGCTTAATATCGGAGTATACAGAGCGCAGTTTGATGAAATAGACGAGCTGCCCGTTATGAGCGCACCGCGGCTTTCGGATTATGTCGCGGAAAATGGTGCGTTCGAAGAAGAGACCGCAAAGAGCTATAGCTTTGGAAATTCCGTTCAGATAATTCTCGTCGAGCCGTGGGGACTTAAATTCAATGCGCGAGTATATAATGGTGCAAATCCAACCAACATAAACTACGGAAGCATTGAAGAATATGGCGCAATCGTTTATTACGACACTGAAGGAAATGCTGAGTCGATGACTGCGGAAGAGCTCAGAACAAAGAGCGATGCCTATGTGTTCAGTAGCAAGAACGGCGATGCGACGATTGACGGAAGCTATATCACTGCTCTTTATAACAAAGGTATATACACATATCAGCTTGACAGCAATGCATACGTAATGTTCTATGTCAAGGATGAAAACGGATATCACTACGGTGATGTCAAGGTGAGAAATGCCTATGAGCTTGCAAAGGTAAGAGCACAGGACACAACGGGCAATTTCGGAGAACAGGAAAAGCAAGTATATCTTGATATGGTCGAGATGTATGAAGCCGTCAAGGCATACAGAGACGATTATTTTGCAAATAACTGAAAAATAAAGAAAGGAGAGACGGAAAATGAAGTATGAAACACCCAAAATGCAGGTGATTGAGATTTCTGCAACCGATGTCATTAAGACAAGCGGAAGCGGAACCACAGGCGGCGATGCCACAGGTAATGTTGGCGGCGGTGGAAACTTAGAGGACTAATCCGAGAAACAGTAAAAGAGCTATGGCATCTTGCCATAGCTCTTTTCTATTTCCGTATTTTTATCAGCAGTGCTCTTCCTTCTTTGACAGATACCTCGGAAAGCTTTCCGGGGAGCGGTTCATTGCTTATTCCATATTGGTATTCGACGCTGATTTCCGCGTTCTCAAGCGGGAATTTGGCGTTTTTTTCATACACACCGCGACAGGTGCCGTCTATGTTCAGAAGAGAAAAGTATGGGTAAGAATCGTCGATATATTTTGTTTCCGAATCGAGGATTTCCATTTCCGAATAA
>JAFQVE010000251.1 GCA_017408185.1 Oscillospiraceae bacterium
CATCTTTTCCGTGAGCGCTTCAATGGTACCTGCAGCCGTTGATAAGAAGAGCGCCTGTCCCGGTGTTCCTCCGCGTTCTAAAACGTCGAGCGTTGTCTGACCTGCGGTGTCTGCACCCATAGCCACCATCGCCCCTGTCGGTCCGAGAGGGGCCTTGCTTATAAAGTTCGCCATAGAAAGTCCTGTACCTGCAAGAAGTGATGCAAGCTCTCCGCGACTTCCGCCGCCTGCCGCATCATACGCTTTATCTGTTACACCCTCACTTGTTTGCTTTGCCATATGCGCACCGCTGAAGGCTCTTGTGTTTGTGTCTGTCGGGACATACTGGTCTCTGAATACGTTCCCGACCGCATTTACGGCATTGGCAATGTATGCCCCGGGAGTAGCGAAGCTTGACAGCACGTTCCGGGCAGACCCCATCACGGGATTTTTATATGCACCCTCGTACATTTCTTTGTTTTTTGCTTCCTGAACTCGCTTGTTTAATGTTCTTTCAAGGAGCTTATAATATTCTTCAACCTTATCCGTTTCGCCTTTTGAGGCATAATATCTGATTACGTCCTTTTCCTTATCCGTTAAAAAGCCTATTTTCTGCGCCATTTCAGAGTCGCCGTGATTGTTGATTGCCATTGCGGAAATCGAGTCTCTGTACGCCCCGTTATTCACGAATGCGATAATTTTTTCATAATTGTTTTTTGGGAAACTTCCGCCAAGGTTATTCGAGATAACTCTACCTTTTTCCCTGCCTGCTCCGAAATCAGCAGAGGAAGAAACCTCTTCCAGTTCTCTTTTATTTTCGTCCTGACGGTAGTTATAAACATTGTTGCGAGTTTTTTGCGCTGCGTTTCTGTAGAGGTCAAGATAGGTATTTGCCGCTTTATCGGCTGCAACGGCAGGGCTCATATCCCCACGGGCTTTTGCCCTCAGAAACTCTTCATCATATCTCCGTTGAGCTTCTTTTCTGACGGAATCGGACTGTGTTTGCGCCTTTGCCCAGTTCTCAATATCTTTAGCATTGGACAGCTCACGCACCTTATCCGTATCACCGACAGCTTCCGCACGCTTTATTGCTCCTGCTCTGACCTCGGGGCGCATAAAATACTGCACACTTCTGTTTGCTTCTCTGCGGTTTATATCCGCTTCTCTTTCCTCGGCGGTTTTCGGTGCAGGATTTACACGCTGAACTTCCGCATATTTTTCTTTTATTCTTTCGACACGGGAAACGTTATTTTCTTTTCCGTATTTTTTTCGAACATTCGCAACTCTTCCCATTTTACAGCTCCTTTGATAATCTTCTTTACTTCAATCCTAAAATCATTGCCACACCGGCATCCGTAAGCTCACTTTCGCTGAGCGTGTCAAGGTATGCCTCTATCTCAGTCTGACTTCTTCCTTCATTTCTCATTTTCGCAACAACGTATTTTGCGTTGTTATATTGTGTTCCGTACGGACTTTTGGCCGCATTCGCTCTTCTATCCGACTGAGAAGGTGTGTTTTCTATCTTTGAATTGATGTCTCCTGCGAGAACTATAAGCTCCTTTTTGTCGCTTCCCGATGTTACTCCGTATCCTGCACCGTATTCCTCAATCCATTCAGCAGCAGTTAATCCCGAAGCCTCAATAACCGGAAGCAAGGTCTTCAAATACTTTGTATTTTCGTTCTCTGCGACTTTGTATATACCAGAACCTCCGCCGCCGGAGCTTGCGTTCTTCCGTGCATTCACCGCGGCTATATATGTATTTATATCCTCCTGTGGGATTCCGAGCACCTCTTCTATAAACGATGCACTTTTCCCTTCGTTTATGAACGCCATGGCAAGCTCCCACTTTCTGTCAGCTTCCGCCTGCTCTTTCTGTGCGGCAAGCTGTTCCTTCTGCACCGCCATCTGTTCATCAAACTGCCGTGTGCTCTCTGCCTGCCCCAATGCCTGCATATCCCCGGAGAAGATATTTCCCTGCAGAGCTATTTCCTGTTGCATTATGTTTTGCGCCCTTGCTTCGAGCATGTTTGCAAGCTCATACTGTCCGCTTGCTCTTGCCTGGGATATCTGAACATCAATATTACGGAGCTGTTCATTCATTGCACGGAGGTTTTCATTGAGCTGTTGTCCGTAAGCACTTGCAAGCTTGAGCTTCGAGCTTTCTGCATAACCCGATTCATCAAGACCGAGCTTAACCCTCTGTTCTTCCATTGCTCCAAACGGATTTGCAGCCTTCATATATGCCTCACGTGCCGCCTTGTCTGCATCCGCTCTGTTTGTCTGTATAAGCTCCTTCTGTCGGTTAAGCTCGGCAATCGCCGCATTTGTCGCACTGTCTATTCTTTCCTTCTGAACGTTTCCGGCTGCCTTATATGCGTTAATTGCCGCATTTCCCTTTGCTTCGTATTGATTTTTCGCCGTAGCGTATGTAGGAATTCCTCCGTCCGAGGTCATTTTGTATGTCCCAGCATTAGTCTGAACGGTCGCGCCGATGGGGACGCGTGTCGTTGCCGCCTCATCCATATACGTCTTTCCGTCTTTTATCCAGCCCTCGTGTTGGTCGTTGTTCTTATCCCACCAAACTGTCTTTGTTGCTCCCATAATATAAAAACTCCTTCCTTTTCATGTCTTCCCCTTGAGGGGAAGGGGGACCGCTCTGCGGTGGATGAGGTGTCCTCTCCCCACCCCCGTGTCATTCTGAGCGGAGTGCGTAGCACGCAGTCGAAGAATCCCAAAGGCTCCCTTGTGCAAAGGGAGCTGTCGGCTTCGCCGACTGAGGGATTGCCAATACTGTCCCCCTACTTCGCAAAATTGCCTGTTACGTATCGCCTTATTATCCCAAGCACGCCGAACGCCTGATTTACCTTGTCGTTGCGGCATATAACCTGTATCGCTTTGTATTTTTTGAATTTAGCGTTAAACGGTACAACAGTGTATTCCGATGTATTAAACGTGAAATCGTTAAAATCGAGGTCCTCAAAATTGAATATACCGGCACTCTTTTCCCGAATCTCACGTTCAAAATCCCTGTCGGTTTTTATGCAGACCTTGACCCCCGAGCGGTTGTATGTCTTCAGCATAACCCCCGAGCCTTTTTTCTTCATCGTCTTAAGTCTCATAAAGTCTCCGTCGTCCGATAAATTCGTTGCCCATTCCGCAATTATTGGCTCACCGTCGTCCGAATACGCGGAGGATGCAATCTCGCCCCGTGAGTTCTTCATGTCGTCGTTGAATCGGCAAAGCCTTCCGTCCTCTGTCCCGAAATAGAGTACGCCGTTATACTCGAGCGCAACCCTTGCCGGAATGTTCGTCCAGTAGTACCACTCATATTCAAACGTGCCGGTCTTGTTCCCTGCATAAGTCTTTTGTGCGGCATCTGCCACATAGCAGTCGCCGTTTATAAAGAGCATGAGGTTGCCTTTCCACGTGCACATATAAGCATCTTCGAGGTTTGTGTTCTTTAAAAGCTTTTTATTTATGCGTGTCGAGCGTATGTTCAGCGCACGCTCGCTTGATATATCCTGTTGCGCTATTGCATACACGCCGTTGCGTGAGAGATACAACGGGTCATCGAGCATCGTGCAGACCGCATTTCTTGCAACCGCACCTATTCCCGATGTCCCCTGCCGTATCGGGAACAGTACATTCCCCTCCGCATCCTCTGCCCGGTAACGCATATATATTGTCGCTCCGTCGTTATCGTCCTTGAGGATTGCCTGCTCGTTGCCCGTGTGAAGATACCCCGTAACGGGAGTAGCATCCAAACCTATTTCCGTATAGCTCAAATCCCTTACATATGTAGGCTCGTTAAGCTCACTGTGCCAGTCCGTATTGGGAAACTCCGGATTCCCGGAATAGAAAATGCGGTTTTCAAAAACGTCCATAACCGTACAGCCCGAAATCGCGCCCTCGCTCTTTCCAACCTCTGCGACATACTCAATGCAGTAATTACTTTCTCCCTCCGCAGGTCTTTCAAACCCGGGAGTATTTGAAGTCAGAATCACCCCTCTGATAACGCCGCCGTGTTCGATACCGAGGTCACCGGCTATTTTCCTCGATTCCGAGTCTCCTTCACTGAGGCTTACATGTATTCGTGCCGGAAGATAATTCAACATAGATTCCCAGTCGAA
Organism: Oscillospiraceae bacterium; assembly: GCA_017408185.1. Next base: position 4,111 of record JAFQVE010000251.1, read on the forward strand.
CAGGCTATTTCCAACCTCACAATCAGCCCATCCTTCTTCTTTCGGCGCAGTTATATCAAATATAACCTGTCCCGTCGGGATATATGTCATTTTCATTCTCGTCCCTGCTTTGATTTTGCCGTCAAGAAAAAGATACCTGTAGCTTCTCTCGTCGGATATTATTCTGAACATATTTTTTCTTTTTTGACATGCGATATTAACTTCCTGATACGCTTTCCCCATAGTGCCGCCGTACCACATACCTTTCTCACCGTATAGATATGCCTCTGCTCTCCCCTGCCATGTCGTCGGCACATATGACGCTTCTCCGTCGAAAACTTCAACGCAGGTTTTGCCGTCATATTCTAAAAGCTCCGCACCCGTCAGAATAAAGAGTCTTTCCCTAAAACACCTTCCGGTAGAGCGTGCATCGTTTATCCCGGAGAGAAGCTCCGTCGGGGCATCTTCCGACGTCCCGCTCCACGAGTATATTTTGGTACCTGCATGAATAATAAAGCAGTCTACAATCGTCTCTGTGTCTTCTTCGCCTTCTGCTTCCGCCTTCTGCGTAACAAGCCCTTTGTAGTGATATATCCCGTTAATTCTTCCGTCGAGTGTCTGAAGCGTTCTCCAGCCCAACCTCTTTTCCGGGAAACCTCCCGTGTCTGATATAACGTTCACCGCATGAGGTGAACGGTTGTCGTCCACCATCGTTTCACTCTGCGAAAAATCAACACCGCGAAAGCTTCCGTATTTTTTTGTGTATATAGTAGGTGATGTCGGTGTCCCTATATTGACTATCTCCGGCATTGCTCATTCATCTCCTATCGGCATCTGTCCGTTTCCCGTGCCGTTGTAGTTTAAAATATTCTCCCACTGCTTCTTCAGCTGTTCCTCACCCTCAAAGCCTTCCCCTTGAGGGGAAGGTGCCGAAGCTTGCGAGGCGGATGAGGTGTCTCTCTCCGTACCGGGGCACATCACTCTGCTCGCAATAATCACACAAGCTGCACCAAGTATAAAGCCTATAACCGTTGCAATACAGTAACTCATAATAAAATCCCTTTCAATTTTCCAACGCCGCCCCATACGGATAAACGTCCTCAATATCACTCATGTGAACACCTCCGACCGCATCCGCAAGCGCCGTTATGAATCTTTTTCTGTAATCTGCCGCACGGTAGTTGTCTCCGTCGTCCTGGCAGTAAAATGCGGCAACACCGTATGGCAAAGCCGCACGGCATAAGCTCTCTGAAAAGTCGAGCTCCTCATTCATCCCGTCTTTGGTGATTTTAGGTGCAACACTCAGTGCAGCCCTCCCGCTTTTTCTCCGTATCATATTCTCATATGCAAGTGCTTCCTGCATTACGGTATTTAAAAACGTGGGGAAAAACTCCTCATATTCCGCATCTTCTCTCTTTCTTTCAAAGACAAACGAAAGCGCTATCTCGTAAATCTCTTCTCCTGTCATATTTTTACATCCTTTCTTTTGTTTAATACAGCATGCAGAGTGCATTCCCAAGCCTTCCCCTTGAGGTGAAGGGGGCCCGCTTTGCGGTGGATGAGGTGTCATAACCTCACAAAGCCGAAGAATCTCACTCTGCATTCTGCATTAAGGTCAAAAAGGGAGAGCAGAAGCTCTCCCTTTTGTTGCTCTACTACTCAATCGTAGTTTTGAGCACTCCTGAAGGAAATGCCCCGTCTTTATATGCATATGCGCGAATCTCAGTACCACTTTCAGCTGTAAGCTTTGTCGTGTAAACCTTGGCAGAAGCCGAATATCTCGGGTCTGTGCCGTCGGTGGTATACTTGATTGTTGCACCGCTTGTTGTGCTTGCAAGCTCATCTCCCGTAAGTGTCGGAGTTGCGCAAACCGTACCTGCACCGCTTGCCGTGTTGACCTCAACATATACACCGTCACACTTTGCTCCGAATACAAAGAGGTCATAATACTGTCTGCCCTCAAGAAGATTTCCCGAAATACCCGGAGGGTCCTTGTGTAACTTCGTATCGTTGAGCTTAACAGGTGCGCAGGCCGCTCTCTTGTGAACGATTATAAAGTTAACATTTGCCGGCCAACGTGAGCTCGGTACCTTTACAACACGCATGTTGTCGTATGTGCCGACCTGTCCTTTTGCAAGCGACTTGTTCAGAAGCCCGTCACACTTCTGGAACTCCTCTGAAAGGCGAAGCTTTGCATATGTATCACTCGGTACAAAGAGTGTTCGACCGAAACTCGGCACTTCTTTGTTGTCAAGATATGTAGTGCCGGCAGTGATGCGTTCGCAGACGTTGTTTTTTGAAAGTGCTGTGCTGTTTCCGACAACCATTCCTGCCATCTGTGAAAGACGCGCAAAGCCGTACTTATCCATAAGCGGAACTGCCTGCTCCGAAATCTGAAGGTCGAGCATCTTTCCTGCTTCCTTGATGCCGTCCTGGTCTTCGTCGTTGCCCTTGTCTATGGTAAGAGAGAAGCTCTTATCCTGAGTGAGTGTGAGTTCCTGAACAACATCCTGCATTTCCGTCGGTGTTCCGTAGCGGTTAGAGCCGCTGCGTGTGTAGTCAACCATAGGAACGGTTAACGGTGTGGAAATCTTAACAGTCTTTACCCCGGTAAAGCTGTATGAGTTGTCGAGAGTTCCGACAAGGAGTGACTCTCTGACAAATCTTGACTGAATCACTTTGTCATATTTTGTGTGCAAATTTACTGCCATTTAAAAACCCTTCTTTCCTGATTTTATTTGTGCCAAAACAGAAGGCTTTCTTATTCTCGGTTACTGTTAAACCCTGCAAGGAAATCATCCTCGTCTTCCATACCCTGGCTTCCCGAAAGTGAGCCAACGCTCTTTTTCTTTGCTTCATTTGCGGATGAGTACATCTTGTTCTGTGCCTCAAGCTCACGGTTACGCTCTATATAATAAGCCTCAATTGGGCTATGACCCTTTTTTACAAGGTCAAAAACGCCCTGCGACACCTTAGAACCGCCTTCCGAAGCTAAAAGCTCAGGATGTTCTCTAAACAGTCTGTTCCAGCCTTCAATTTCTGCATTGTTTTTTTCTTCGAGAGCCTGCGCCCTCTCCCGTTCTTCACGGACTTTTTCAGCTTCGAGTTCAAACCGCGCAAGGCTTTTTACCGTGTCCTCGGATGCGTCGTCATCACGCGCCCGTATCTCCGACATCTTAGCCTCAAGACGTTGGTTTTCCGCCTTTCCGCGTTCTTTCTCGATAAGCTGCTCAACCGTTATGCCTTCACTCTTTGCACGCTCCAGCAAAAAATCAAAAGCCATTCGGTTCTTGTCGCGTTCCGCTACAACGTGGTCGTAATTAAGCCCTTTCTGAGCAAGCGTCCTCGCTTCATCAAGACTCAAATTCCGCTCCTCTCCGTTGTACTTAACGCGTAGCGTAGAACTGTTTCCGGCAGTGTTCTCTTTGGCATGGTTTTCGCCGTTTTTTCCGTTCTCCTCCGAGTTCTGCGCATTGTTGGAATCACTTCCGTTTTCTCCTTCACCTGCACCTTGCTCTTCCTCAGTTGTCATTCTGAGCGCAGTCGAAGAATCTCCGTTTTCCCCCTCATCGTCAAAAAGGTTTTCCGGAAGAGCTTCCATTTCGCGTTCTTCCATCGTCTGATTGGTTTCTTCAAACAACATGGTAAATGCTCCTTTGTAAAAAATTTTTATATAAAGCGCTGGTCTCGCGCATTATATCTTCGTCGAAGAATCTCAAAGCCCCTCACTCTGACTTCTTCTCGATTTTATCAACAACGTTGATGTTGACTTTAACCTCATGCTCGCCCTGGTCTTTGTCGGCTTTGTATATACCGAGATGCTCTCCCATGAGCTCCAAAGCTTTGAGTGCGCCCTTGCTGTCAAATTTCCACTCACCGCTTTCTTCCCACTTCTTTGTTTCTGAGTTCCATTCAAGCACCGGTTCTTTTGACATGCACCGTCTGTATACCTTCTCAGTCTCACTCATAATCGAGCTTGCTGAAAGTCCGAGCTCCTCATATGTCAGTACCGTGCGAAGAGCTCTGTATTCCTTAACCTCTTCTTTGGCAAGTATTCTCGATGCCTGGGTTGCCGCACTTCGGCTATTATTGCCTTTTCCATACCCTGCCCTGAGAGCAGCTGCAGCCTTGTTCCCGTCAACCTCAAGTTCTTCTATAAAACGCCGTACTTTAGGCGAAATTTTCTTTTCAAGCTCCGAAAGTCGGAGCAGCTTATCTTTTTCCATTTGCTCCGCTCCTTTGTGCGTTGTGATTTTATAATATCACACTTGTTTTTTTCTCACGCCCCGAAAAACAAAAAAATTTTCGACAAATATTCCACTGCCGAAAATCCTCGTCTGATAGCTTTTTTAGAGCGCGGAGTCGTCTCTCCTCGCCCTGCTTTCCATATACTCCGTTTTATTTCCTTCGATTTTTTTCTTGCTCTTCGTAATGCCGGTTTCTGTTCCGTGCGAGGGTGCACCTGTCCCAGCTGAAATCAGAACAATGTTCCCGGACATATTTGTCAAGCTCCTCATTGTCGCAAAAATGAAGAACTCCACACTCGCAGTGAATTTTTGTCTTTTCATCCCACTTAAAATACGGACAAACCCATGTCCTGCGCGAATACCTCGCCATTACAAAGCCCCCTTCATCGTTTTTAACTTGATTTTGCCTTTATATAAAGTTCCCACGCGAATAATATAACGCACGTGCGCCTCTCCGCGCGAGAATACTCAACATTTTTCAACACGTCGAGCCTCTCCTCTCTCTGTCATTCTGAAGAGGGCTCATCACAACTTCGCTTCTCGAAGAATCTCTCCCCTGCATTCTTTCTCTCTCGTTTGTGGTCGTAAAACTTTACACATTTACAAGTTTTTGTATAGGCGATTCATTGAGCCTCGCCTTTTTTACTTCTTGTTAGCAAATAAAGTGTCATTCCGTACTCTCCGACGGGTTTCTCCCTTTTTCCGGAATCTTCACATATTTAAAATATAGGTACCCGAACTCGTTACTCCCCCGCTCGACGAGTTTATATCCCTTGGGAGCTCTCGGAGGCTTGTCCACACTGTAATCTCGCATTATGAGTGTCACACGTTCTTTCTGCGGTGCTTCCATATTCCGTGTCATATAATATCTGTGTCCGCCTTGCTCAGACGTCCAATGGTTAAATAAGTAATTTGCAAGACCCGTAAAGTCTGCGCCGTAATCTTCACCGTTGTATTTGTTATGTTCTCGAAGTGCAACAATTCTCCCGACTCCTCCATATATCCATTGCTCACGGATGATTTCCTCGGGTATCCCTTTTGATACCATATGGAAATGTATTCTTTCGGTTGATTTGCCTCTTCCTTTATAAAAAGCTATTTTTGCATCCGGAAAACGGCGCCGCAATCTTCGTATGTATGCAGATTTTATTTTTTCTGCTTCCTTAAATGTATGTACCTCGTGTTCATCGTCAAAGGTAAGTGTTGAGTAAAGAGAAACCCCCGCTCTGAAGTTGTGGTTGAACTTCAGAGCATGGCGACGTCTCGCAATCTCTGTTTTATGCCTCTCCCTCTCCTCATCCGTCTTGAATCTCGGTTTTGGCTTTGAGTTCTTGAAATTTCTCGTGTTATCAGCAACCGTATATACAATCTGTTCGCACACCGCACCGGCAAATATTGTTCGCTTAACCCTCTTCACTTTCCCTCACCTCCTCGTCGAGCCTCGCCTTTTAGCTCGTTTCCGCCTGCGGCGAAAAGCTTCGCTTTATCGGCGGTCTCTCCTTTTTCGCAAAAATCAGGATTTTTGCGAGCTCTTTCTTAGCGCACAGTTAAAGAATCCCAAAGCCTTCCCCTCGAGGGGAAGGTGACGGCGTAGCCGTCGGATGAGGTGTCATTCTGAGCTTGTCGAGGAATCTCCCATCACTATCGGATAAGATATCTCTCCGCCCCTCTTGCCCTCACCAAAGAAAACCTCATCCACAACAACCTCAACCGTATCCTTGTTGTTTCCGTCCCGGTCTTTATACGTACGCACCTGTAGCCTTCCGCTCACTGCGACAAGCTGTCCTTTGGAGAGCCACTTTGAAACAAACTCCGCCGTCCCACGCCATGCGACAATATTTATAAAATCCGCATTCTGTTCATCTCTTCTGAACCCTCTGTCAACAGCCAGAGCAAATGACACAACCGGCACACCTTCCTGTGTGTGCCGGAGCTCCGGTTCTCTTACGAGCCTCCCCATCAGAATTACTTTGTTTAACATCCTCGTCTCCCCCCTGGGCTAACACTGAAGCATAAGACTACACGGTTGCTTCTTCATCTTGTCGTTTGCAATTTTCTTTGTATTTGCCATGTAGCTTCGGCAATGCGTTTTATATTCAACCTCTCCGCGAATTGTAAACATGCACGGATATGTTTTGCAGAACTCGCAAGTGCGATAATCCTTTTTCGCCTTTTTAGGTATGGCCATTTCTTGTCACCTTCGCTTTCCGACAGTTTTTTCTTTTCTTTCTGTTCTGTTCCACCAGCGGATTCCATCCGCAAGCAGAGCAATCTTTCTTTTTGCACTCAATCATCTCATTATGTACGCAAGATGGCGTTGCAAACGTTCTCATGCTTATTCCCCTTTCTTTTCCTTCCCGGCTCCCAGCGTCTGAAGTAGAAGCCGTCACGGTATACAAAATATCCCAAATGCCCCTTTTTCTTCAATTCTCTCAGCACAGCCATGCATTCGTTTACAGGTCTGTCCTTGCAAACAGCCAACCGCTCGGCAAGCTCCCGGAGCGTTTGCTTATAATCCTCTTTAATGCACATCGAAATCACCGCACACGTTGAACTGTTCTTTGCATCAAACGGATCCACCGCCCATATTGGCAGTTTCGGTTGCGCCGGCCGTCCCGGTCTGCTCATATTTATCATCCCTCCAAAAATCACATAGTAACTTGAGAGTAGGTTGAGAGTAACCTCAACTTTTTCGTGTAACAATTATAAAAATGAAACTTCCGGCTCAGATGTTAATTTATATGGTAATATAACAAATTTGGAATTGAATACCTATCTGTGTGGTGCTATACTGCAAGTAGGCGTTAAGGTTTCGCTTTCACTCATCTTGGGACAGATTATACCTTTACCGTTTTTTTGCAGTCTGCTTGGGAAAGGAGGAAAAGCATGTCAGACTTAAATTTAACGCTTGCGCTTATTATCATCTACATGCTCATCCAACCAGTCTCCCCGAGATAATGTGATAATAGCGCAACGGCCATTACGGCCCCTGCGTCCGACCAAAAGTCGGGCGCTCTTCTTTTTACCCCATATATCTCAGCTCGGTCCTCTCCTAAAACGTCACTACCATATTCAGTACAGCGGCGGCTATCCAGTAAATAACCTTCCGCCAATCGCGCGCCACTCCGTACATCACTGCTGCGCCAATGTCGAGCAAAATCAAAATAACCGGGAATATATGTGTATATTTAATCACTTTGCCTCACATTCAAACAATCTCTTTTTTTCATTACAATACTCCGGCAGATTGGCTCTCACCATTGCCGCAGGTACCGGAGGAGTGACAGCATTTCCGCATCGTGCCACCTGTTTTGTTTTGGGATACGGATTTCCTTCCGAATCCACGTCGATAATATAATCTTCCGGGAATCCTTGTGCATTAAACAGCTCTCTAGGCTGAAGCATTCGCATTTTTATGTCTGTTATTATGTAGTCCTCTCCATGTACAGTCACAACGGCAAACCTATCTTTTGTCGTCACCGTATCGAGCGGAGCTTCTACGGACTTTGCCGCCCCATTAGAGAAATACTTAACAAGAAACGCCTGCACCTCTGCGTGATGTGCTCCGCTGCATGATACAGTCGTTAGCGGTTCATCCGCAGACTGTCCGTCCATGTTGTTGCGAAGCGTGAGAATGTGAGCTGTAACGAGGCTGTTGTGGTCCTTTGCAGTTACAGTATCCAACGGCTTGTCCATCCCGCTCCCGCTACCTGCATATCCTCCGGCATAGTTTTTCATAATATGCGCCACAGACAGTGCATATCGGTTTGAAGTGTCCTGTGTCATAAGCGGTTCGCTGAGTTCTTGTCCACGCACTTCATCCTTTGAGGTTTCCTGATGATACTGAATCAATGTGGGTGCGACAACATAATGCTTACCACTTCCAACGACAGTCCCAAGCGGCTCATCCGCACTGTTTGCTCTCGGTGCCTGGTTCTTTCTCTCTCCGTATCCAACAGGAATAATAGTAGGAGCAACAAGCCCAAATCTCTGCGCCCCCGGCATTACCGTATCTATAGGTCTGTCCAACACTTGACCTTTACTATGCTGTTGGAACTTTGTCAGAATTGGCATCGAAAGGTAGTTGCGATTTCCCGTTGTCACTGTAGGCAACGGAGAATCAGCCGTTGCCCCGACATTATTGGTGTTGTTACACATAATAGTCGGCGTCACCACGCCATACCCGTGTTTTGCAGTAACCGTCTGCAACGGGTCATTGATACTTTGCCCTCTGAAACCCTCGCCGGAATGATTTACAGTCACTATAAACGGTTCGGGGTTATCAATAACAAATTTTTGAATACCTCTCGCTATTCTGCGAAGCGTATTTTCTGCAAGTGGTTTTTCCCTCTCGAAGATACTCTGTGCCGGTATACTCCAGTCGATGCACTCTGCAGCCGTTCTGTACGGGAGAAGCTTACCGTTCTTTACTTCGGGGTTACTCTTTGCCCCATGTGTCGGTGTCGGCCATGCAATAGGATTACCGTCACAGCGCCCGATAAGATAGAATCTTGTACGTGTTGTAGGCGCACCGTAATCACATGATTTCAATGTTCTGTACTCGATGTTGTATCCCAGTCCCTTTATAAGCGCTTTTGCCATTTCGGAGTATTGAGAGATTCCGAGCGCATCGCACATCTCGTTAAAGGCGGAGTGTTCTTGCGGTATACCCGTTGTAAGCGCAAGTATAAAACCCTCAAAAGTCTCTCCTGCTCGTTCCTTTATTGGTTTGTTATCTTTTCCGAGAGGTCCCCACGTCTGAATTTCAGGCACATTCTCCATCATAATCACACACGGCCTAACGAGATACGCCCATCGCACCGCTACCCAGGCAAGCCCTCTTATATTCTTATCGACAGGCTTACCACCTTTTGCGCGGCTGAAATGTTTGCAATCGGGACTGAACCACGCAAGGGCAACCTTTTCGCCTCCGCAAGCTTCTTCCGGGTCAACCTCCCATACATCTTCACAATAATGCTTTGTATTCGGATGGTTCGCCTTGTGCATTGTAATGGCATCGGGGTCATGGTTGATAGCAATGTCTACACTTCTGCCAATAGCCATTTCTATCCCGGTTGACGCTCCTCCGCCTCCGGCGAAGTTGTCAACAAATAATTCACGCACCGTTCTTTCTCCTTTTTATATTTGTTTTAATATTTCCCTCACCGAGAGCTCACTCCCGGAGAGCTTGTACCATATAACCATACTTACTGGATAGACCACACCGAACAGGAAGAAAATGCCTATTGCAAAAGGCAGCAATCTTATAAAACATTCCCAAAACGTCATACGTCCCCGCCTTCCTTTCTCCTCTTCTCCTCGGCGTACCGCTCGCGACGTTTACGGCAAAGCTCCGCTCGGTTCTTTTCGTAGTATGCCTTGTTGTACGCTGAACGCTTGTCTTTTCCCCATTCTGCGTTTTGTCGGCGAGAGCGTTCGAGATATTCTTCGCGATGTCCTTCGTAATGGTCTTTCATAGCCTTTGCATGCTTCTCCCTGTTTTTCGAATAGTACTCTTTGTTGTACTCTTTCTTCTCAGCCACAACAAGCCCCCACCTTTCTTTGCTGTCTGATCTCCTCTTTTTTTCTGTCCAGAAGTGCTCGTCCTCCCGGTTGCGCTAAAATGCCGTTAATTAAATCCAACGTCGCTGCGGCGAGCGATTCCCGTTGATATTGAGACATTAAATTCAAATCCATATGTATACGGCTTTCATCCATTCCGAAAAACCTCCGTTTCGTTTGACATATTTTCTTATTTGTGCTATGATGAAAATACATATTATTTCCTTTGCGGCTGTTTCCGGCTCCACCCGGGACGGCCGCTTTTCTTATTCCTCTTCAAACCTTCCTTTTTCACTTGCAAAAAATCCCTGAAGATATAAGTCGTGAAGCTTCTTCGCCTGAGACTTGATTTTATTAAGAGTTTTTTCCGCAATAATTATCTTGCCTACAAACTGAACCGTCACCGCTCCAATCGGGAAGCGTAAGACAATTTTCGTCTCTCGGTGTAACTTCTTGTCTTCTTCATCGTCAAACATGCTTGTCTGCCCTCTCGCAATCATATCCCGCTCGATTTCAACCTCAATCGGATATTTCGCAGGTTTAAACTTACCTATCAGCCCGTTCTCCGCCAGCAATCCGTTGAACTTTTCAAGCTGTTCACCGAATAAATCAAACTCGCCCATCTTACCTTACCTCTTTCTTAAAATACTTTTGAGATTACTTCCGGCGAAAGCAACAGTAAAAATAACAGAATAGCCCCGATTCCCGACATCACACCTATATGGAACGCCTTCCACTCCTTGCGATTGGGTTTATCCTCCTTCTCAAGAGGATTGTTATAAAGTTCTTCGCAAAAATCTTCTCTTTTTCCGTTTGCTTCCTCCATACGATCTAATTTGTTTTCCATCTTTTCAAGAAGCTCGTAGATTCTATGTTGTTCGGTTATCCTTTTTGCTAACTCACGCCTCCACATATCTCTTTGCTCCCTCAGATCCTCAACTTCCCTCAAAAGGCACTTTTTTCTTAGCGTCTCGATGTCCTCTTCTTCCTCGATTTCCTCCCAGAAGTTGTTTTCACCGAGTTCCTGTTCGTCTGTTAATTCATACTTTTTCATATCATTTCCTCCATATTTTTCTTTTTCTAAATAAGTTTCTGTGCAAATTGATAAACCGTGATACTCGGCTTTCCGTCCAGATATTCCACCGCCTTGTTGTATCCGATGTGCAAATAGCTTCTGATATCGTTTACTCCGAGCATCATCTTCCCTGTGCGTTCTATGATGTCCGCTACCGTTTCGCGGAAATAAGGCTTTTCTCGCATTATCTATCCCCTTTCTAATCTTCGAATAATTCATCAATGCTACAGCCCAAAACTTCTGCGAGCTTTGGGAGTTTCTCGGTTCGCGGAACTGATGTTTCTGCCTCCCATCCGGCCACACACGGCTGAGTTGTCCCTATGGCTTCTGAAAGGGCTGCTTGGGTCAACCCCGCCTTCTCTCTCAATTGCTTTATTTTCATAATTTACAACGCCTCCCTTTTATAAAGTTTACTTATATTATAAAGCCACCTTATACCATTGTCAAGTGTTTTTATAAATTTTCTTTATATTTTTATTTTGTGCTTTACACGTCCCATAAGTCGCATTTATAATATAAGTATAGTTTATAATATGACAGGGTGATTATGATGTTGCGTTTGAAAGAAATCAGAAAAGAAAATAAAAAAAGCCAAGAAGAATTAGCTAAACTCTTAGGCGTTACTCAAGCCACTCTTTCCGGCTGGGAAAATGAAAAATATGAAATTGATAATAAAAGTTTAATTACGTGCGCCGAATTATTTAACGTCTCTGTCGACTATCTTCTCGGCCTTTCTGACGAACAGGGCGAAACCGCTTCCAATGGCAAAAAAATCCCCGTACTCGGGAATGTCGCAGCAGGCTTACCTATAAGTGCTGTCGAAAACATTCTCGATTACGAGGAAATATCCGAAGATATGTCGCGAACCGGCGAGTTTTTCGGTCTTCGTATAAAAGGAAACAGTATGGAACCTAAAATAAGCGAAGGTGATGTTGTCATAGTCAGACAACAGGACGATGTCGAAAGCGGTCAGGTTGCCATCGTTCTTATAAACGGTGACGATGCAACCTGCAAAAAGTTCGTAAAGCACGACAACGGGATAAGCCTTGTTTCATATAACCCGTCGCATCCCCCAATGTTCTTCACTCCTGAAGAAATCGAAACAAAACCCATCCGCGTTATCGGCCGCGTTGTTGAACTCCGCGCAAAGTTTTGATACCCGTTTGTTTTATTCACTATAAAAAGGAGTTGTTTTTATGTACAAAGATATAATGAATCCTCTCTCTGGAGAAGCTCCGAGCGAACCTCTGTCACTCGGCTCGGATTCCAATCTGAGGCAATTTTCCCTGAAGACCGGGGATTTACTGTCACCGAGATATGGGGCGAGCTCTGTATCAGATGCTGAGACTGAGGACATAAGGATTACCAAATTGAAAGAAGATAAAAAGAGAAAAACAAACAGATCAGAAACAAAAGTGTTTTTTGTAAAATTCAAAGATTGGTTTAAGGAACATTCCCGTGCATATATTTCTGCAATTCTTGTTATTGCACTTGCCATTTCCTCTTTCTTCGCCATTTCTTTCTATATAGAACTGAAATCCGCCGAAAAAACTATTGCCACTTATGAAACCGAATTTTCCGATGCGTTAAAAATGTACAAGGAATTGAAACGCGCATCAGACCAAAAGATGAAACGCCGCTATGAGTTAATACATGACAGGTTTCCCGACATCACCCGAACAAAATTTGAAACTATAAAATATGTATTTTCGAAACAAGGAAATAAAGACTACACCGTGAAACAACTCAAAACCCTCGGATATACCGACAGCATATCTCGCAGGATATACACACTATGGTATGAAGCTTAGCAACGGTTCCCATATACGATTAGAAATCAACAATAATAAGGAGTTCCACCCATGGAAATTTTCAAACTTATTATCTCAACTATTCTGTCACTGAGCATTTGTCTTTCCTTATCCTCTTGTACGCCCGATAGTAACTACGAGACGCTTTATCACGAATTAGAGAGCGACTATTATGAATTAGAAGAGGATTATCGAAATCAAGTAGCACGGCTTGAAACTAATTCGGAGAATTATGCCGACATAATTGAGTATTATGAATTGATTTGCAAAGAAAACGGATTTTTAACTTATGAACAAGTATATGACAGTGATTATTATTATGTTGAGCCTGGTTCTTTGATTTATCATACTGATTTCTATTGCAAAAAAGCAAATTCCTCAAATTTGCAAATTGTTGATATTTTCTTATATTCTACATTAGAAGAATGTGCCGAATGTGATGCGGCTAAATATGACATACGCCTAGTAGACCCAGCCACGAAGTTGTATCACCATACATACGAAGCTTGCGCTCCGCATTTTACCAAAGATTTTAAAACTGTTTCCACGCCGTATATTGCAACCACTGAGCAGAAAGCAAAAGAAATGAAATGCGCTCCCTGCCCTATATGTATGCCCAAATAGCGCACCCCAGTATGTATTATTGCAAAGCCGTCTATTTTTATAATCACATTATAGAAAAAGGAGATGTTTTTTATGAATAATTCAAAATCTAAGCTTTCATCAACACTCGAAGTTCTTTCTGGTCCTCTCTTAATGATTTTAAACACCTTTCTTATTTTCTTTCCGTTTTTTGTTTGCGGTCTGCCTGTAAGCAAAAATATCATTCTCGTAATTTGCTTCTTTCTCCCTTACATTAGTGATGTCGCTCGTTTTTTTGTTTGGTACAAATCTCTCTTTATAGTTCTGTCTATGCCTTTTGGTTTTATTCCTGTGCTGTATTACATAGCTCTTGCCTTTTATGTGCTTACTTCCCTTATCCCATTTGTTTTCAAAATCGTCACTTTCATTATTGGAATTATTGGAGCTATTTTCTTCCCGAGCAACTAAGAGAAACAGGGGCGCTGCAAAAAAAAGGAGAGCTCCTGCTCTCCTCTGAACTTAAAAATTTTTACGGACGTGATTTTTATGAAAAGACGACCTGACGGCAGGTGGCAAAAACGAATTAAGCTTCCGAACGGAAAAAGCAAATTGATTTACAGCTCCGCTAAAACGGAGAAAATGGCGATTCAGGATTTTAATGCGCAGATGCTCCGCCTGAACAATGAAAGCGCAAATCTCACATTGTTGGAAACTCTCGCCGATGAATGGGAGCGCGAGCACTTCCCCGAAATCGGTTATAATACGGCATGCAAGTATAGCGGATGCCTTAAAAAAATCAAGGCTTTTTTCACCGGGATTCAAATATCAAAGATAACACCTGCCGACGTTGATTTGTTTTTAAAGGATCTGAAGAAAAATGGCTACGCCAAAGATACAGTATCAATTAACAAATCTGTACTCTCACAAATATTCGATTTTGCAATTTATAATCGCATCATTACCACAAACCCCTGTTCTGCCGTTTCTGTTCCGAAAGGACTGCGCCAAGAGCGCAGAGAGGCCGCTACTCCGGAAGAGGTTAAAGTTGTTTTGCAATCCGTTGATAAACACTTCGGGCTGTATGCTTTTATGGCAGTTCTGACAGGGATGCGTCGTGAAGAACTCCTCGCTCTGACTGACAACGATTTTGATTTTGATAAAAAAGAGATAACCGTAAATAAAGCAGTTGTTTTTAAACACAATCAACCGGAAATCGAGGAAACCAAAACCGAAAAGAGCAAAAGAAAAATATATTTGCCCGACGCATTGATTCCTCATATAAAGGACAAAAAGGGTTATATCTTCGGCAACGGCGAAAAGCCGATGAGTGAAACCGCATTCAGACGGGCATATGACCGATACAGGAAAGAAACAGGTCTGAAGGTCACTTCTCATCAGCTGCGCCATTCGTACGCAACTATGCTTTACGATGCCGAGGTTGATGTCAAGACAGCACAATCACAGCTCGGCCATTCAAAGGCATCAACTACTCAAGATATTTACACCCACATCTGGCAAAAAAGGCAAGCAGAACAGATGAATAAAATGGAAGAATACATCAATAAAATTCTATAAAAGTAGTCAAAAATTAGTCAAATGCCCTAAACTCCGCATGAATACTATATTTCAAAATCCTTGGTAAGGATGAGGTCGGCGGTTCAAATCCGCCTAACAGCTCCATAGAAACCCCTGTAACCGCAACGGTTACAGGGGTTTCTATTTTTATCCAAATGCAATTTTTCGCGATTTAGCGTGGCAAAACGGTGGAAGATAACAGCAATGCTTTTCACACATTGCTTCAAGCTTGTGCAATGTCTTATTTATTTCTGACCTTTTCATATTCGCCGACCTTTTGCCGCTCATTTTTTCGGGAGGCAG
>JAFQVE010000252.1 GCA_017408185.1 Oscillospiraceae bacterium
ATTACTGCATTGTCCTCAACGCTCCACTTGTCAAACACAAAGCCTGCAATCGACGGCTGCGCAATTTTTATCTCGCCGAATGTCTTTTCTTTTTCAACGGTCTTACTGTCGATAAGGCTTCCGTTTTCGTTATAGAAGTATACAGGAACTTCCGCATCGGCATCAGCAGGTGCTTCATCAAACACTGCTATAATTCCGGTGTTTGTGTTCATCGTAAAGTTCTCTGTTACTTTTGAAGAAAGCCATGTGCCCGCGGCGTTTCTCCAGTATGCAAAGCTGTAGCCTGCATCCGGAGTTGCAGTTGCGGTAATGCTTTTTCCCGGTTCAATGTCGTCAATTACATCATAACCACCCTCAACGGAAACACATCCGCCCTTTTCTGCCTGAACGGTAAAACTTACCTTTGCGTCAGCAACCGTTCCTGCCGGTGCGTCCGGCTCGGTTTCGGTAAACTTCAGTGCTGACGGAGCCATAATATATCCGCCCGCATTTTGGTTCTTTGTTCCGCTGTGTTTAAATGTGACTACATAATCACCATCGGCAGGTAGAGTTGTCTTCATAAGCTTTGCAGAGCTTCCCGTCGTATAACTTGCACCTGATTTAAAATAGTCTATTGTTCCAATTTTATATTCGGGATTTATTCTTGCATTTTCCGCGACAGATGCAGGTGCAAGATATATCTCTCCTATACCGCCGTTTGCATGAGAAGCAAAAGTATAATCAACATCATATGTACCGGCATTCATACCTTCAAGAGTAACCGAAAGCCATTGACCGGTCGCATTGCTCGGCTGGATGCTGAAACAACCGGTAAGCGTTCTTGCATAAGCAGTATTCGGACTTCCCCCGTTTTCATACGAAGTTTTGAGCGAGCTTTCCATATTACAATATTTCCAGTTACGCATCGTTTTTGCATATGTATCAAGCGTCGGGATTCCCACATTGAACTGAGCTGCCCCGGAAGCATATCCGAAGTTGAACGCATATTCTTCTTTTACCGGCTTGATTTCCTTTGCATCCTCTTCGGAAAGGGTAAGAGAACCCAACAGAAGGTTATGCCCTGTACCCAGAGAAGCATTTTCAAATGTAAGTATATATTCAACATCAGTTGCGTTGGTCATAAAACCTTCAAGGGTGACCGTATCACCGGTAGATGTTTTTTCCTTGGCATTGAATATTCCTTTAAGATATTCGTCCGCTCTGGGGTTTGCCGCACTTTTCGGCGCTATGTATACCTTCATTTTCTCCGATGCCGAACCAATGACATAGCTGAGTTTCGGCGTGAAGTATGTATTTGCTTTCGGTACTTTTATTAAAAGCTGTGCATACTGACCTGTGGTTTTGAACTGAATATTCATTCTTGCGGGCGAATAGTGGTTTATTTCAAACGCACGGGAATCTTCCGCCTGAACAGCTGCAAATCCTTCGCTCATCCCGTAATATGTCCAGTATCCGTTTGTTCCATCTTTTGCAAGATATTCCGTCATATCGGGAACGACAAGAAGCCCTGCTGCATCTCCCCATGTGAAATCATACGTATATTCCACCTTAGGTGCTTCGGTTTCCTTGAGTTCAAACTGCGCAGGAGCAATGTTTCCGACGTGTGTTCCGATTCTGAAGGAAAGAACATATTCTGTTTCTGTTGTTGTTATGGCATTAAAAGAAACTGTTCCTTCATTATTTGCCGCAACCCCACGTTGATTGACGTTTCCGAGCTTATATTGTGCCGCAAACTTGTCAGTTGCAGAGACCGGTGCAAGGAAAACTTCAACGTCTTCCGAAGCCGCATTGTTGTTATAATAAGTAAGCGTCGGGATGTATGTTCCGTTTTTCGGAACGCTGAGCTTTACCTGAGTGTACATACCGACTGCCGTTGTCTGAACCTGAAAGCCGTAGGTCATGGTTCTGTTATAACCGTAGCTTGTCTGATACAATGCCGCAAGGTCATCGCTCATACCATAGTACATCCATTTGCCCTGCGATGTTGTTTTGCTGTAATCGTCGATCGTCGGAACACCGACTATGCCATTAGTCGCCGTGCTTCTGAAATCATATGTATACGTTATCGGATTTTCCACGGCAGAAACCGTCATTGCGGGAAGAAGTGCAAGAAGCATTGATACTGCGAGAATAACTGATAATAATCTTTTCATTGTAATACACTCTCCTTTTATTTTTCCGGATATTTTATCTCAACCGTTTTTCCTGTCTTTGCAGATTCCGTCGCCG
>JAFQVE010000253.1 GCA_017408185.1 Oscillospiraceae bacterium
TGAATAAAAAGGGCTATTGGTGCTCGTACACCTCATCCGAGTTTTGCGATGCAAAACCCACCTTCCCCTCAAGGGGAAGGCTGAAGATAAGAGCTACATAACACAAGGAGGAAGAATATGAAAAGATTTTTATCTCTCGTCATAGCATTGGCGATGATTATTTCGCTGTTTCCTGCAATTTCTGCGGAGGAGCCGGCAAATAACATTTCAATGACATATGACCTGGAAACGCTTTTAAACGCGCCATTTGCACCTAAATATCCGCTTACTAACCTTACATACCAATTGACGGGCGGATTGTTTAAGTTTGCAGAGTCTTCTCTTGCAAATGATGCACCGGACGGGAGTCCGTTCTGGTACGGCGGCGTAGCGAACAGCCGATTTTTCAAGATGAATAACAACGAGTTTGTTTCCTTTGAAATCAGCATTCCGAAGGACGGCGAATACTCGATGGATGTTACTCATCAAAGAGCAAAGAACGGCACAACGGTTGATGTGTATGTAACCGATGCCGAAACGTTCTATGATGCTCCGTTTACTGCGGCAAAAGCGGCTGATTTTGATTTATACGGAAGCTATGATACTTACAATGCAGACGGCGCAAACGATTTTGCCGGTTCAAACACCGATTGGGTTACATCTGAAGATGTATTTGCAGGGAAAAAGCTTCTGGCGGGTAAATATGTAATAACCTTCCATGTTTCAAATGTCGCAAACAAGCGCGGATGCGTAAGCACATTTTCTCTTACTGCCGGTGACGGCAGCGAGGTTACGCTTGTAAATGCATTTATTGATAGCTTTGAGGAAGATAAGGTAAATCTTTCTGCTTATAAGACCGATGGCAGCGTTCTTGACCTTGCGGAAGCAGCTGTAGCCTACGAAAGCGATGACGAAGAAGTCGCAACGGTTGATATACAGGGTAACATAACCAAACACAAGCCGGGAACAACCAACATTACGGCGACAGTCACGTATAACGGAGTAACGGTGAGTGATACAAAGGAGCTTTTTGTCTCCGACGGCGGTTTGACTGTAATATATGATTTGGCACGTCATCTCACCGAAGGTGGATTTACGTATGCAGATACAGCTTCGCGCCCGCTTTCAGCAATTAATCACGATTTGACGAATAAATTTTACAGGGTTATTGACAGCTCAACCGGTGAGGAATATGTTGCGAGCGATATAGGTTATGCTGTGGCGACATACAAATTCCTTAAAATCAAAGAAGGCAAATATGTTTCAATTGAGGTGGATGTGCCGAAAGAGGGAACATACACCCTTAAAACAGACTATCAAATGGCAAAGGACGGCAGCCTTGTAAATGTTTATGTAACTGAAGCGGACGCTTTCAGTTCAAGCTCTAAGGGTAGTCTTAAAGGTTCATACGACTGCTCCGGCGGCTCAAAAAATATGAGTGCAAACGGAACCGAATGGGAGAACAACTATTCTGTTGCAACCGATTTGGTTCTTCCGGCAAAAAAACACGTAATCACATTTGAGGTGCCGGCAAATGCAGCTACAGGGTCACAATACGGAATGCTGACTTCCTTTTCGCTCGTCTCCGGTGACGGTAAAGGCAAGGCTCTGATGTCTATCGGGTTTGACAACATAAATTCAGGCACGGCACTGACCGGATATATGTCCGACGGAAGTGTGGCAACGGAAGATGACCTTTCGGTAATAGAGAGTATCACATATGACAGCAGTGACAAAAGTGTTGCAACAGTAGACGAAAACGGCGTTATAACCGATGTTGCGGGCGGACAGACCGAAATCACGGCAACTGCAAAGGTCGGTGAGCGTGAAATCGTTGCAACAGGTATATATACATCTATTGTCTCTGACCGCGGAATAGAGATCAGTTATGACATTGGTGGAGATATGCAGGAGGCAGGGCTTGTAAACA
>JAFQVE010000254.1 GCA_017408185.1 Oscillospiraceae bacterium
CTTCTTAAGAGTTGTACCGTCCGGTATAAAATCATAGACCGTTTCCACGAAAACATCTTCATCCACACCTGCTGCACCTTGCGCAAAAGTGACAGGCGCAACAGAAAGGCATATAGCAAACACCAAAACTGCGGCGATAATTCTTTTCATTATCGACTTTCTCCTTCCTTTTTTTCTTACGACCTTCTTTATCTATGCATCGGGCGGACAAAAATGTCCGCCCATACATATATTACTCTGCTTACTTTACCTCAATTGCCTCGGTATAAATAACCTTGTCATTATACATTACATATCCGCGGGCATAAAGCTCCATAGCCTTATCGCCCTCCGGTGCTGCCGTAAGCTGTCCGTGTCCGTCTTCTTCAAGATACTTTGCCGTTGCCTTTGAATATGCGCTTTCCACATTGACATTAGCTGTTTTTCCGAAGAGGATTCCGGCTTCCTTGATTGTATAAGCACCCTTATCATACTCAAGCATAAAGTTTTCTCCACCGTCACTCTCGAGCACTGCAAGCGGGATTTTGTCTGCTATGTCTTCGCCATTGTATTCATCAATATCGCCGGGAGCTTTAAGCCATGTGAAGAACTCGTAATTTTCGCTGTATGTTACAAGCTCTCCGTTTCTTGTCCAACCCTTTACAGAACCGTTGTTCTGAACCGCTTGGTCGTAATCGTCGACAGCAGTGTACTGTGCCATTGCCTTTGAAATGCTCTCGGGAATTTCAACTGTTGCATCCGTAAACATCGTCTCGTTGTCCTCAAGAATCCAGTTTAAAAATTTGTATCCCGTAAGTGTCGGCTGTGTCGGGAGCGCAGTAACCTTTCCGTTCGTTACTTCTTTGCTGTCGACATACTCACCGTTCCAGTTGAAGAAGTCGAGATACTTTGTTTCTTCTGTTGCTTGTGTATAAATCGCGGTAAGCGCGATGTTTGCACAGGGGTTAACCGTTACAGTAGGCTCTGAGCTATAGTATCTGCCTGTTGCGGCGCTGCCGAGCACCCAATAACGGAAGGTGTAGCCTTCTATATCATTTGCAGTTGCAGAAATTCCTGTTCCTGCTGCTACAGAGCCGAAAAGCTTATTTCCCTCGCCGCCGGTTACCGTTACGGCATCTGCCTGTTCGATGTTGTCAAACACACCGTAGTTTACGGTTGTAGGTGCAACGGTTTCGTCCTTGGTAAGGGTGATTTCTGCAAACTGAAGCTTGTTATTATAATTCTCTCCGTTTATTCGTATAAGCAGAATATAGTGCGAAGCTCCACCTGTCTCAAGCCCCTCAACAATGGGAGGCTCGGATGGGTTTATGGTTATGCCGGATGCCTTCTTGTTCGCATCCTTTATATAATAGCTACCCGAATCCTTGCCCTGCTCATACGGAGCGAAATAGATGTCACAGCTTGGTGGCACAACTGTGCCCACCAGCGAGAATGTAAGCTGGTGCTTTCCGGTAGTTTCCGGAGCATCAAGCTTTAAGGCAAACCATGCATCTTCAATAACCGCCTGATATTTTATGCTTTGCGTTTCACCTGCGGTATCAGAGATTTTTTCAGTCCAACTGAATGCTGGGGAGAAAACAAGACCGGCCTCCATTCCCTGTAAGATTCGAAGGCTCGCAGCATTGATCTCATCAAACGATGAACTTGCCCATTCATAAACTTTTTCTCTCATCCATGTTACATAAGTCTTGCCGACGGCATTGTACAAGGTGATTGAGCTGACACCCGTATCAAAAAACTGCTTTATGTTATCGGAAACATCAAAGCCCTTCCAGTTTCGTGTATTTATCGAATACCAATCTCTTCCGGTCACCGTCGGATCTATAGAAGTTGTCTTTTTAAGCGTTGAGTTGTCCGTTTTAAAATCATACACCGTCTCGTTCTCATTTGCGGCGCTTGCTGTGGGAAGAAATGCCATCACCGAAAGGCACATGCTGATTGTTAGAATTGCTGCTAAAAATCTTTTCATTGTAAATTTCTCCTCCTAAAAATTTATATTATATATTTAAAAGCTTTAAGCTTTTACTTTCTTTAAACCTCAAGCCCCATTCCGCGAAGGTCTGCAACAACGCCGAGCTTTTCAGCTTCATACAGCTTCCATATAACGCGGAGCCCCTGCAGTGCTGAATAGGCATCGGTCTGAGGCTTCTTTTTGTTTATTACGCAATCAACAAAATGGGCTACCTCGTGCTGGGTTTCCTTGCTTACGCCGTTCGGACGCTTCCATACAACTCTGCAGCGCTGCGGCTCCATATCCTCCTTGCCCGGCTCATGCTCAACAAGACCGTCGTAAATTCTTACCTCTCCGGACTCAAACTCAAACTCAAGCAGCCCCTTTTCGGTCATAATCTGGAAGTCTGCTCCCATACGTGTGCCGCGTGCACCCCACGTTGCACCGTGATAACCGATAGCTCCGTTTTCAAACTTTAAGATAACAGCGCTCGTTCCTTCCTTGAGCAACCACGGCGTTCCGACATTCGTGCCAAAATGCGAACCGGAAACAGGATTTCCGCAGAACCACAAAAGAAGGTCTATGTAGTGACAGCCGTGAGAGAAGAACTGGCCTCCGCCGAGACATGCCGATGCGCCCCAGTCTGTCTCCTTAAGAACGGTAAGCTGTTCTGTCCATATTGACATCTGCATTATTTTGCCGAACTCTCCGCTGTCCACAAGTTCCTTAAGCTTAACAATGCCCTGCCAGTAGCGCACCGGATATGCGCACATGAGAGTTACTTTCATTTCCTCACATACGGAAATGAGCTTTAAACACTCTTCCTCCGTATTGCACAGTGGCTTCTCCATAAGAATGTGTTTTTTGTTTCTTGCAAAAAACACACCGCACTGATAATGGAGGTGGTGCGGAAGCACAACAAGAACGGCATCAACATAATCAACCATTGTTGTGTAATCCGTTGTCACGTATGGACTATTGAGGACTGTTGCAACATTCTCTGCTCTTTCCTTTGCCACATCGCACACGGCGGTGATTTCAACATTATCAAGAAGTGAAATTCCCGCAGCATGGTTTTTCATCATTCCGCCGCAGCCGATAAGCCCCAACCTGATTTTTTCCATTTTTTTCTTCCTTTTTAAAATTATTCTTGACTTTATCCGTCTTTATATAATATTATAAAATAAAAAGGTAAAAATGTATTTACACTATTTTGCATAATTACATTGAAAGGCGGCAAGAAAATGCTAAAGTTCAACGGAATTCCGGTACCGGATTTTATTACAATTGAATCTTTCATTTCCGTTTTTCGCCAAAAGCATGAAGATCTTATATACGAGGAATGCTACAATATCGGTGAAGCGCACAACTTCTGGGAATTTCTGTATCTGGAGGAGGGCGAAATCAATGTTCTTGTCGACGGCGAGCTTCATTGCTTGCTCCCTGGACAGCTTATTATCTATGCGCCTTTCTCATTCCATAGTGTTTCAAGCTCGTCGGATGCAGTTATCAACGTTGTAAGCTTTTCCTGCAAGTCAAGCTCTCTTTCCGGCCTTTCGAACATCGCAATAGACCTGTCAAGCGAGCAGGTTTCAGCGCTCCGCAGCATTATAACTTTGAGTGAGGAGTGTTTTTTTCTTCCTACTGAAATATCAGACGAACGAGGAATGTTTCTGCGCAAGGATATTCCGAATCTTGCATTGCAAAAATTGGCAAAGCTTGTTGAGCTGTTTCTCATTGACCTTTGCCGGAATTATTCACCGGTCAGCAAAGCAAACACCGATGACAAAAATAACCCTCTTGATGAACAGTTTGCGGCTCTTACAACATTCCTGTCCTACAATCTGCACAGGTTCTTGTCGGCGGAAGAAATCAGCTCTGAGCTTTCAATCAGCGTTTCAAAGCTCTCAAAGCTATGTAAGGCACAGTGCGGTTGCGGTCCGATAGACTATTTTCTCTCTCTTAAAATAGGCGCGGCGAAAAGAATGATAAGCGAAAAGCGCTTA
>JAFQVE010000255.1 GCA_017408185.1 Oscillospiraceae bacterium
CTTATGAGCGGTACAATACGCGAAAATATGCTCCTTGCAAAAGAAGATGCTGCAGATGCGGAAATCCTTGAAGCACTCCGTATTTCTTCGGCAAAGTTCTTCGATGAGCTTCCCGACGGGCTTGACACCGTGCTCGGTGAGCGCGGAAGCGGACTTTCCGAGGGACAGATCCAGCGCCTTGCCATTGCCCGCGCAATTCTCTGTGGTGCGCCCATTCTCCTTCTTGATGAGGCAACAAGCGCACTTGATGAAGCCACAGAGCGCGAGGTTCTTGAAAATATTATGAAGCTTCCCGGTAAAACCTGCGTGTGCATATCCCACAGAAGTGCTGCAAGATCCGTCTGCGATAAGGAAATCTTTGTTCGCAACGGAAAGATTGAAGAAGCTCAGAAGTAGCGATTCCACATAAAAATCAACCCACGGTTGATTTTTATTTTTTTATATGCCTTTTAAATGTCGAAAAATTTGCTATAATGATATAAGGAATGTAACAGAGAGTTGGTGCAGTTATGATACACAAAGATTTCCCGGAAAGACTCGCGTCACTTCGCCGAAGGGCAAAAATGAGTCAAAGTCAGCTTGGAGAATATCTCGGACTTACAAACCGTGCCGTTCCCAAATGGGAAAACGGCATATGTGCGCCGTCCGCCAAAAACCTTATATCCTTATCAAAAATATTCAATGTTCCGCTTGAGTATTTTTATTCGGAGATCTCCCCTCCCCCGGTGAAAAATAATATATCCGGTATGGAATCCCTGCGCGAGCTGTTCCGCACGGGGCGAGGGCCTTCAAGCTCACACACCATAGGTCCGGAAGCCGCCTGCCTGCGTTTTCGCACAGAAAACCCCGATGCAACGAAATTTAAAGTGATTCTCTACGGCTCACTCGCAAAAACAGGGAAAGGGCACGGAACCGAAGCCGTAATACGAAAAACGCTTGCTCCTATCCCCTGTGACGTAGAGCTGAATTTCGCGGAAAGCAATCTTCCTCACCCAAACACAATGGACCTTTTTGCTGAGAAAGACGGAGTTTTGCTCTCCCGTGCGCGCGTTCTCAGCGTTGGCGGCGGAAAAATTGTATTTGACGGCGAAACCGGTGTCGTCCCGCTCATTTATCCGCACACCACATTCTCCGATATAGCTGATATATGCACAAAGCGAGGACTTCGCCTGTGGGAATACGCCCTTCAATATGAGGACAGTTCTTTTTTTGAATATATGCGTACTGCGTGGACAGCCATGAGGAAAAGCATCCAAGCCGGTCTTTGCGATGAGGGGATTCTGCCGGGAGGGCTTGGCGTTGCAAAAAAAGCAAAACAGCTCTATTGCCGTGAGCACGTTGACGAAAGCGCCGTAACTCGTGAAAACCGCCTTGTCTGCGCATATGCCTTTGCTGTCAGCGAACGCAACGCCGCAGGAGAAACCATCGTAACTGCCCCCACCTGCGGCGCGGCAGGCGTGGTTCCCGCTGTACTTTATTATCAGCAACAGAAGAACGGATATTCCGACGATGATATAGTCCGCGCACTCATAAGCGGCGGAATAATCGGGAATCTCGTCAAAACAAATGCATCAATATCCGGCGCAGAGTGCGGATGTCAGGCAGAAATCGGAACGGCGTGTGCAATGGCGGCGGCATCGCTCGGCGAGCTTTTCTCACTTAACCTCGACAAAATCGAGTACGCCGCGGAAATTTCCATAGAGCATCACCTCGGACTTACGTGCGACCCCATATGCGGCCTCGTGCAGATTCCGTGCATTGAGCGCAATGCAGTTGCCGCAATGCGCGCCATAAATTCAGTAAACATAGCAAGCTTTTTAAGCGATACCCGCAAAATATCCTTGGACAATGTTATAAATGTTATGCGTGAAACCGGAAACGATTTGTCAAACCGCTACAAGGAAACCTCTGAGGCAGGGCTCGCAAAGCTTACAATTTAACTGCCGGAAGCTCTTTTTTTGCCCGATTATATAATATCGTTGCATTGTTACACCCGATAAACTGTGATATAATTGAAAAAAACAAACATTATTACGCAAAATAAGGGGTTTTCGGTATGAACAAGAATTATGATAATCTTTCTTTTGACACAGTTGTTATAGGCGGAGGACCTGCCGGAGCGGTTGCTGCAATTGCGGCGGCGCGCGGCGGTGCAAGCGTTCTTCTCGTTGAACGCCACGGTTATCTCGGCGGAATGCTTACCGCGGCGGGAACAGGACCTATGATGTCCTTCCACGCAGGCGATGAACAGGTTATCCTCGGTATCCCCGAAGAAATTATTTCAAGAATGAAAGAACGCGGCTTATCGGTCGGACATATGCTTGATGCAGCGGGCTATTGCTCGTCCATAACTCCATTTTCGGCAGAGGGGCTGAAAATTACCCTTGAGGAAATGTGCCTCGAAGCCGGAGTTCGCATTCTTTACCATACAACGTTCATTGACTGCACAATGGTCGGCGATGCAATAAAGAGTGTTCGCCTTTTCTCCAAGAACGGATTTTTCGAAGTCTCCGCAAAGGTGTTCATTGATGCATCAGCCGATGCCGATCTTGCCGTTCTGGCAGGCGTTCCAACCTCTTTCGGCAGAGATAGCGACGGCATTGCCCAGCCGATGACGCTTAATATCCTTGTCGGCGGTGTAGATCGCGAAAAGGTAATAAACTACATACAAAACAACAGAGACGATATGCTCAGCACCATACCCTTTGACATACTGCACACGCTTCCGCGAACTGCAATTCAGGGTATGGGAAGCGTTCTTACCCGTGCCCGTGAGGCGGGCGAGTTTTCCCTCACAAACCGAGGTCTTCTCTGCTTTGAAACGCCCACGTCGGGTCAGTTCATAATAAATATGGTACACGTCTATGAGAAAAGTGCAATAGATGCATTTGACCTTACCGACGCGGAAATAGAGGGCAGAAAGCAGGCGTGGGAGATTTTTGCTGTCCTAAAAAAATATGCACCCGGATTTGAAAACGCTCATCTCATCACCACAGGTCCGAACATAGGCATCCGTGAAAGCCGCAGAATTAAAGGTGTTTACACGCTCACAGATGTGGATGTAGTGAATAATGTTATGTTTGAGGATGCAATCGCAATGGGCGGATATCCCATAGATGTTCACTCTCCTAAAAAGACGGATAAAGGAACGCTTCCGAAGCTCCGCTTAGGTACATGGTATTCCATTCCGTACAGATGCGTTGTAACAAACGAGGTGTCAAATCTTCTCGTTGCCGGCAGATGCATCAGCACAACCCATTTTGCCTGCGGTGCAACAAGAGTAACTCCGCCCCTCATGGCAATCAGCCAGGGCGTTGGAAGCGCGGCGGCAATCGCTGCAAAAACAGGAGAAGACGTCAAGGATATTTCCATCTCGCTTTTGCGCGAAACGCTGATACGCGACGGCGCTTTCCTTAAAGAGTATAAAGAATAGTTTTTTCTGTAATATCACAACAAAAGCAATTCAGAACATACAAATCGGACTCGAAACAGTACATATGTACAGTTTTGAGTCCGATAAGTTTTACGTGTAAAGACA
>JAFQVE010000256.1 GCA_017408185.1 Oscillospiraceae bacterium
CTTCTTAAGAGTTGTACCGTCCGGTATAAAATCATAGACCGTTTCCACGAAAACATCTTCATCCACACCTGCTGCACCTTGCGCAAAAGTGACAGGCGCAACAGAAAGGCATATAGCAAACACCAAAACTGCGGCGATAATCCTTTTCATCATCTGCATTTTTTCCTCCTTGTTTTTGCTCCTCTGCTTTTCTTTATCTATGCATCGGGCGGACAAAAATGTCCGCCCATACTGTATTATTTTGAATAATTTACTGCAATTGCATCGGTGTAAATAACCTTGTCGTTATACATCACATATCCGCGGGCATAAAGCTCCATATCCGCATCGCCCTCCGGTGCTGCAGTAAGCTGACCGTGTCCGTCTTCATCAAAACGCTTTACCGTTGCCTTTGAATATGCGCTTTCCACATTAACCTTTTCAGTCTTTCCGAAGAGTATGCCGGCTTCCTTGATTATGTAAGCACCCTTGTCATACTCAAGCATAAAGTTTTCTCCACCGTCACTCTCAAGAACTGCAAGCGGAATTTCGTCAGAGATCTCTTCACCGGTATATGCCGCAATTGTTCCGACATCATTAAGCCATGTGAAGAACTCATAATCCTCGCTGTAGGTTACAAGATTTCCGTTTCTCGTCCAGCCGGTTGCGGAATCCTTGTTTTCAACCGGAGTGTCATAAGTTCCATCGACAGTATACTGTGCCATTGCTTTTGAAACACCGTCCGGAATATCAACCTCTGTGTAATTTGTATTTGTAAGCTGCGTTACATTATTCTCAAGGAGCCAGTGTGCGAAGTTATATCCGGTAATAGTTGCTGACGGAAGAGCTGCAACCTTTCCGTTCTCAATAGCCTTACTGTCGACAAACTCTCCGTTCCAGTTGAAGAAGTCGAGATACTTTGTATCTTCTGTAGCTTCTGTATAAATCGCGGTAAGCGCGATGTTTGCATAAGGGTTAACCGTTACAGTAGGCTCGGAGCTATAGTATCTGCCTGTTGCGGCGCTGCCGAGCACCCAGTAGCGGAAGGTGTACCCCGGAACATTATCATTTGCGGTTGCAGAAATTCCCGTTCCTGCAGTCACAGAACCGAAAAGCTTATTATTTTCTCCGCCGGTTACCGTTACGGCATCAGAGTCTTCAACGTTGTCAAACACGCCATAGTTTATCTCCGTCGGAGCCGCGGTTTCATCCTCTACCGGTGTGAGGGTGATGCTTTCAAGGAAAATCTTATTAGAATTTGCTTTACCGTTCAGCTTTATAATCACGATATGCTGACGCTCTTCAGCAATGTAAACATTCTCAACTGCAGTTGTTTTGGAGGTTGCATTGTTCAAAACCAAACCTTCTGCAACCGGCTCAAAATTATCTATATAATAATCTCCGTCATTATGCTCTCCGTCATACGGTACAAGGAAAACATCGCAGTCACCCGCGAAAGTTCCGGTTCCCGTTTCAACCCAATTGAAAGCAAGCTCGTGCTTGCCGGATGTTGACGGTGCATCAAGCTTAATGGCAATCCATGCATTCTCAAAGTTTGCCTGAACATTTACCAGGTTCACATTATTTACTTTCTTATCGCCAAACTTTACAGACGAAGCAAAAACAAGGCCGCCTGATTGTCCTCGCAAAATTCTTATTCTTATACTATCAAGCGAATTATACGGTTCTTCCACATTTGCGTAACTGTCGGTGGTTGTGTATTCTACACCATTATCGAAGTCCCACGACGTTGTTCCGTTGGTAACAATTTCTTGGTAAAACTCTTTTATGTTGTCTGAAACATCAAAACCTTTCCAATTTCGTGTGTTTACCGAATACCAAGGCGTGCTTCTCGGATCTATTGGCTCTGTCTTTTTTAATGTTGCATCATTTGCAACAAAATCATACACCGTCGGGTCTGCGTCTGCAGCGGATACTGTCGGAACAAAGCCTGCCACAGAAAGGCACATGCTGATTGTTAGAATTGCTGCTAAAAATCTTTTCATTTTAAATTTCTCCTCCTCATATTATGCATTATATTTTTAAAGCTTTTTGCTTTTTGCACTTAATTTACTCTTCAAGCCCCATTCCGCGAAGGTCTGCGTTTATGCCGAGCTTTTCAGCTTCATAAAGCTTCCAGATAACGCGGAGCCCCTGCAGTGCTGAATATGCATCGGTTTCAGGCTTCTTTTTGTTCAGTACGCAGTCAACAAAATGCGAAACCTCGTGCTGTGTTTCCTTGCTTACGCCGTTCGGGCGTTTCCATACAACTCTGCAGCGC
>JAFQVE010000030.1 GCA_017408185.1 Oscillospiraceae bacterium
GAATTATAGGTCAGTATGTGTATATTGACAACGAGGGAAGAGCTGACAGCCAGCAGAATGCGGTTTATAAAATCGAAAATGCAACATACGATGCTTCAGGTAAAAAGTTGACTATTGACATAGGTACAGTATCTACCGTAAAAACCTTTGAAGATATTTATAATATTGATGCAGGCTACATATATAACATAGCAAAAGGGCAGAATGCGGTCATACCTCTTTCAAATATTGAAAACTGCGGTCCTGAGTTTGCTAAGGTGAGTGACTTTTCTGTATCGGCGGGAAGCTCTGTCAGCGTAAGCCTTGCACAGTATCGCATGGATGATAACGGAAAGAGTGTAACCTATGAAGCCGTAGGCGGTGTTGATATCCCGCGCGGCGCAAGCATTGACAGTGCGACAGGCAAGCTAACATGGAGACCTGACGATAGCCAGGTAGGCAACCACAGCTTTAAGATAAAGATACGTGATGAGTTGGGCAGAGAAACAGCGGTTACCTTTGTTGTAACCGTATACGGCAGAACAACGGAAGGTTCGTCATCGGGCGAAACGCCGGAAATTCCGTCGGCCGGAGCATCCGGCGGCGGTGCCGCACCGACTGACAAGCCGGATGACACAACGAACACCGATGAAGATGAAAGCCTTCTCCTCGAGGAGAAGGTGCCGGGCGCAGATGAGGCGGATGAGGTGGAAAAACTCCGTTTCACAGACCTTTCTAACCACGCATGGGCAGCGGATGCGATAAATACCCTTGCTGCTGACGGTATAATCAAGGGCACATCTGCAAACACGTTCAGCCCCGCGGCAAACATCTCCCGTGCGGATTTTGCGCTGCTCCTTGTACGTGCATTTAAGCTTTCAAGCGATAATACCGAGAATTTCGCAGACGTATCTGCATCAGATTACTTTGCAGCCGAGCTTGCAATAGCACGAAACAGCGGCATCGTCAATGGTATCGGTGATAACAAATTCGCCCCGCGTAACCACATCACCCGTCAGGATATGATGGTAATCGTCTACCGCGCACTTTCAAGCCTTCCCCTTGAGGAGAAGGGGGACCGCCGAACGGCGGTGGATGAGGTGTTATCGCAATACCCCGACTTCACCACCGTCGCAGACTACGCAAAGGAAGCGGTTTCTGCGCTCATCGGCGCAGGACTCGTCAACGGCAAGAGCGGACGCATTGCGCCGACAGACTACACAACAAGGGCAGAGGTCGCAGTGTTGATTAAGAGAATACTGGACTATACAAAAAAATAATTCAACGTTTATGTGTCATTCTAAGCTGATATTCTCGTGTCATTCTGAGCTTCAGAGAAGAATCTCATAAAGAAAAAGAGATCCTTCGACAAGCCTCAGGATGACGCGTGGAAGAAAACAAAAAAGCAAAAAGGAGAATTCGGTAAAATGAAAAAATTAATTGCATTAACCCTTGCAGGCATTATGCTTTTCGCACTTTGTGCGTGTGGAAGCACAGGGACAACATCGGGAGATGTTTCTTACGATATCCCTGAGGGAAAGCAGATTCCCGATGACGCAGTGCTTGACATCACAATCGCAAGCCATCCATCCTGGCCATATCAGGAGAATTGGGCAGTATGGAACTACATCCGTGAAAGCATTGGCGGAACTCTTAACGTAAACGCTGTTCCGGCAACAGATTTTTCAACAAAGTTTCCTCTCATTATGGCGGCACCCGATACCTTCCCGGATCTTATCGGATTTCAGGGTAAGCCCTCAGGCTTTGCGGACTACTGCGAGCAGGGAGCATTTGTCGCACTTGACGATTATGCAGAGTTTTTGCCTGACTACAGTAAGTTCTGGGACGGACTTCCGGAAAGCGACCAGTGGATGAAGGATATCCGCAAGAGTGCTGACGGAAAGGTGTATTACACACCTAACTACGGTATGGAGAGATACACAAACCTCCGCACATGGCTGTATCGCAAGGATATTTTTGATAAGCACGGTCTTTCTGTGCCGGAGACAACAGAGGATTTATACAACGTTTCAAAAAAGCTTAAGGAGCTGTATCCTGATTCTTATCCGTTCTGTATGCGCACGGGGCTTACGAATATAAACGTTATCGGATGCTCTTGGAAACCGAATTTCCATTACGGTGCATACTACGATTTTGAAAACGAAAAATGGTGCTATGGTGCAACCGAGGACACTATGCTTGAAATTGTTGAATACTTAAACCGTATGGTTAAAGAAAAGCTGATTCCGTCTGACTTTTTAACGATAAACACATCGTCGTGGCAGGAGCTTGTTTCAACCAACCGCGGTTTCATTATGCCGGAATATCAGATAAGAATAGATTTCTTCAACGGTATTGCGCGTGAGCAGATGCCGGAATTCAATCTCACTGCTATGACCCCGCCACGCGCAGATAACGGTGTGGGTATCAATATGAACAACAAGTTCAATCAGGATCCGACAGGCTACGCTGTAATGAACACCGGGGATGAAGCATCCATTGTAAACGCAATGCGCTATATAGACTGGTTCTACTCCGATGAGGGAAGTGAGATCCTTTCCTGGGGTAAGGAGGGCGAAACCTATGAGGTGGTTGACGGCAAACGCCGGTTTATCATAGAAAATGAGGCGGGAAATGCACAGACGCTTTATGGCTTTAAGACTACAGGCACGTATGCACGAATCGACCCCGCATGTATTAATGCATCCATCTCCGAGGAGCAGGCGGCAACTACCGACTTCATTATAGGAAACATCTATCCGCATCTTGACCCGACACTGTATCTTGAATTCTCGGCAGATGACAGCAAAACTCTTGCAGACCTCAACACATCAATAGATACTTATGTTCGCGAAAACCTTCAGAAGTTTATTATCGGTCAGCGTCCGCTCAGTGAATGGGAGACCTTCCGCAATGAGTTTTCAGAACTTCCGGTGACAGAACTTCTTGCACTGTACGAAAAGGTATACAATAACGTAAAATAAACGAGAAGATAGGTTTTTGTGTATTACGAAGATGACAGCATCACCGAAAAAATAAGGAGGGGGAAATGAAAAAAATTGATATTCATTGTCATGTAGCTGCTTTTCCGCAGTATCAGAATCCGGACAATCGTTACAATAACCTCAGCGCGGAAGGTTTTATCGCGGAGCATAACAAGCTCGATGTTGATTTTGGCGTAATCCTTCCTATCGTTTCTCCGGAGTGTTCAAGCGGAACGGGGTCGAATTTTATGGCAAAGCTTGTCGCAGACCGGTTCCCTGAACATTTTACATGGTTTTGTAATCTCGATCCGAGAGGAGGAAGGAATAGCAGTACAACCGACTTCTCTCGTTACTTGAATCATTATAAGAGACTTGGCGCAAAAGGGGTAGGTGAGCTTACTGCGAGCTTGTATGCAGATGACCCGATGATGGACAATCTTTTCAGGCATTGTGCCGAGTGCGATATGCCGGTGCTTATTCATATAGCTCCGCAACCCAGTGGCGCATACGGCATTGTGGACGATTTAGGACTTCCGAGAATAGAAAAAATGCTGAAGAAGCATCCCGGTCTGAAACTTATAGGGCATTCAATGTGTTTCTGGAGTGAAATTTCAGCCGATAATACAAACGAAACAAGGAACAAATATCCTAAGGGTAAGGTAAAGGAAGGAAGGCTCGCAGAGCTTATGCGTGAGTATGGCAACCTTTACTGCGACCTTTCTGCCGGAAGTGGTGCAAACGCAATGATGCGCGATCCTGAGTATGCTGCCGGATTTATGGCTGAGTTTTCCGACAGAATATACTATGGCTCAGATATTTGTTATGCAGGACAGAAATTCCAGTATGAATTTGATGAGTTTCTGACCGGAATGGTGAGTAGCGAGATGTTGAGCCGGGATGACTATGAAAAAATAATCCGAAAAAATGCCGAAAGGCTTCTCGATGTAAAGGAATAGAAGATTTATATATCAAAAAAGACAATTTTACTTAAAAGGGATTGCGGCAAAATTCATTTTGCCGCAATCCCTTTTAAGTATTAAATCGGAAAATAGTTTAATGGTGGTGATGATGGTGGTGATGGTGAACATCGTGGGAGCAGACTTTAACCGAGCAATGTCTTTCGTGACAATGCTCATTTTCGTCTTCGAGCTCAAGCGTCACATGGGATATTCCGAGTTCGTGTAATTCCCTGCGGATTCTATGCTTGATTTCGTGATTGTCTGCGTTGGTAACGACATGCATAGTGGCATAATTATTCTGACCGTCCATGGTCCAGACGTGAATATGGTGAACATCAATAACACTGTCAATACTCATAATATGTTCTCTGATTTCGTTGACATCAATATTGTGAGGGGTTTTTTCAAGGAATATATCAATTATTTCTTTTAAGGTTTTTGCGGCATTAAAGAAAATAAATGCGGCAACACCAATGGACATAATCGGGTCAATAAGCAGAAAACCGGTGGATTTGATAACGATTGCACCAATCAGAACGATTATCCATCCGAGCACATCTTCAAGCATATGAAGATTTACGGCTTTCTGGTTGAGAGAATCGCCGTGGCGTGTGAAAAATGCCGCTGCAGCATTTACTAAAGCACCAATTACGGCAAATATTATCATTCCGTTGTAATTTATGGGAGTAGGAGTGATTATTCTGCCGATAGCATTGTAAATAACCGTGACAGAACCGAATAAGAGGATAAATGCGGAAATACTGCCGCCGATTACGGAGTATCTTGCATATCCGTAAGTGTATTTCCCGTCAGGCGCTCTTTTGCTTTTTCTTTCAAGAAAATAGGATATACCAATGCTTGCGGCATCACCTACATCGTGCAGAGCATCTGATATGATGGCAACGCTTCCGGTATAAATTCCGCCAAAGAATTCAAAAAACGAAAAACACAAATTTAAGATAAACGCTATTAAAATATTTTTTTCTGTTTTCATAATGTCCTCCTGTTGACCTGTGCATGCATTTATGATACAATACATATAATACTGAACATGTAGTTCGGTATTATATTATCAGTAATCAGTGATAATATCAACATATAATATGCTGCGTTTGTTCGTTACCGAACATTTGACTTAATTTGTATGGAGGAAAAAATTGTGGACAGGCGCCAAAGAAAGACAAGAGAAGCCATATTCCGCGCATTTATCAGTCTTTTATCCGAAAAGGATTTTGAACAAATTACAGTTGCGGAAATCATAGAAGCTGCCGATGTGGGCAGAGCAACATTTTATGCTCATTTTGAGACAAAGGATTCTTTATTAAAGGAATTGTGCGGAGAGCTTTTTTGTCATATTTTTGATGCGACGGGCAGACATTGTGATCACAGGCATATTTTTGATTGTACTGCGCCGGACTCTGTTTTTCTGCATTTGCTGCAGCATTTGCAGAAAAATGACAACAACATTTTAGACTTGCTTTCAAGCCGGAATAATGAATTGTTTTTGCGATATTTCAAAAACAATCTTGTTAAGCTTGTTGAAAGTCAATTACCTTTGTTTGAATCCGAAAAAAGCAGGAAGTTACCCGAGAGTTATCGGATAAATCATATCACATCAACTTTCGTGGAAACGGTAAGATGGTGGATTGACAACGGAAAAAAGGAATCTCCGGAGGTAATCGCGGAATATTTCTTTTTGGCTTTATAGCAGATGTAAGGTTGTAACCGTATTTTTATTTCGGGAGAGACCGCAGAGAAAATCGCAATGCGTATAAGAGCATATTGAGGAGTAAGAGAAAGTGAAAAGGGACATTATAATTAATATATCATCCGACGGTGAGCTTTTAAAGCTTTTGTATGAAGAATTGAAAAATCTTCCGCGGGGAAAAGTGAAATCCTATCTTGAACACCGGCAGGTGCTTGTAAACGGCGTTGTAACAACGAAATTCAACCATCCGTTAAGAGCGGGAGATACCGTCAAAATACTGCTTGGAGAGGGAACGCAGACAAAGCGCGGACTTCAGATAATATATGAGGATGAATATCTTCTCGCGGTAAACAAGCCGGCAGGGCTGCTTACCGTTGCAACCGACGGAGAGAAAATCCGCACGGCGTATGCCGCGCTTTCCGAAATGCGGCGCGGGGATATCTTCGTTGTTCACCGTCTTGACCGCGACACGTCCGGCGTGCTTCTTTTTGCGAAGAGCGCGAAGATTCGTTATGCGCTGCAGGAGGATTGGAATGAGCGCATAAGCCTGCGTGAATATCTTGCAATATGCGAGGGAAGCTTTGATAAGAAGAAGGGGAGATGCGACAGCCTTATTGCGGAAAACCGTGCGCACGTTATGTACTCCGCGCGTGAGGGTAAGCGAGCAATAACAGATTATGAAGTGATAAGCGAGCGGGCGGGATTTTCGTTTGTGCGCGTAAGGTTACAGACCGGGCGCAAAAATCAGATCCGTGTGCATATGAAGGAGCTTGGAAACCC